>SVHQ01000153.1 GCA_015055785.1 Clostridiales bacterium
TATTGGTGCTTGGTTCGGTGATTTTGACTTTAACAACGACGCCCGTATCCTTAACGGACGGCATTGAAAGTCTTTTAACTCCATTGAAATGGATACGTTTCCCCGTGCATGAATTGGCGTTGATTATGTCGATAGCTTTGCGTTTTATTCCCATTTTAACGGACGAAACCTCTCGTATTATGAACGCGCAAAAAGCAAGAGGCGCGGATTTTGAAACGGGTAGTTTGATGCAGCGAGTGAAAGCGGTGATTCCTATTTTAATTCCATTGCTTATCAGTGCTTTTCGTCGTGCAGACGAGCTTGGTGATGCGATGGACGCACGTTGTTATTCAGGCAGTAAAGTGCGCACAAAATACAAAAAGCTCACCTTTGGTTGGCGCGATTTTGTGTCAATGTTCGTTTCGATTGCCTTGTTGACGGCAGTAATCCTATTGCGCAGCGTCGCCTTGCCGTTATTATAAATATATTATAAATAGATAAAAAGTTAATTACAAATCAAACAAGATAAAAAGGAGCGAGTGAATGCGGTATGTATTAAAAATTGCCTATGACGGTACGGAATATGCAGGCTGGCAGAGGCAAAAAAACGCGATTTCCGTGCAAGAAGTATTGGAAAAAGCCATTTTAGCCGCATTGGGCGAGAACGTGCGTGTGACGGCGAGCGGTCGCACGGATGCAGGCGTACACGCAGCAGGTCAAGTCTGTCATTTTGACAGTGAAAATATCACAGTTCCGCCCCAGCGTTTGCCCGATTGTTTAAACCGTTTTTTACCTTCCGACGTGCGTTTGTTAGACGGTTGGGCGGCAGAAGAAAATTTTGATAGCAACCGCAGTGCAAAGAGAAAAACCTATTGTTATTCTCTATACGTTGGCGAACGTGAAATGCCTTTAAAGGAACGTTATGCTGTAAGAGTAGAATGCGCGCCGCCTCTTTCCGCTTTGCAGGAAATGGCGAGGCTTTTAGAGGGCGAGCACGATTATAAAGCGTTTTGTGCCTCGGGTTCCGCGGTGAAAACGACGGTGAGAAGGGTGTATGAAGTGCGTGTGGAAGAATCGCAAAGCTTTGGTGGTAGGGATATAAAAATTTTTGTCACAGGCAACGGATTTTTGTATAATATGGTGCGGACGATGACGGGTGAGCTGTTTGATCTTGCATCAGGCAGACGTACGAAAGAGAGCTTGCTGGAAGCGTATCAAACGGGGAATCGAAATTTGCTTGGCAAAACGATGCCCGCGAAAGGATTGACCCTGATGCAGGTTGAGTACGATTAAAACGTAGGACAATAAAAATCGATAAAATAAAAGATAAATGTATAAAACCGCATAAGCGGTAATAGAGGCATTATGGAAATATATAGTTTTTACAGATCATGGGGGATTGCCCTTGTGATGTCCCATCAAGATAATTTCGGGATGCGAGTAATCGGACTTTTAACAGGTCTTTTGGGTTGGATCGTGTTGTTTGTTTTGCAGGGGGTTGGACTTTACAAGATGGCAAAAAACCGCAACATGAACAAAAAGTGGATGTGTTTTATTCCCTTTGCCAACGTATATTATATGGGTAAAATGACGGGGGATTGCGTCATGTTCGGGCGCAAGATGAAACGCACGAGCTTGTATGCAATGTTTGTGCAAATCCTTTTGTTTATCATATACGCGTTGCAAGTGGCGATGGAGCTGTATCTTTTCAATTTATTAGGCACACCTGATGGCTATGTTGGTTATTATGTACCGCAGTGGTATAGCGAGGTGGGGACAATTTCTAAATTTTATAACGATTATTGCTTGTTTGGCGACATGATTATTATGATTGCCGACCTTGCTTTCACTGTGTTGTTATTGGTTTTGTTGATGAGCTTGTTCCGTCAATACAATCCAAAGATGAGTTCTTTCTTTGCGATGTTGTCCATTTTTGTTCCAGAATCGCGTTATATTATCATTTTCGCATTGAGAAACAAAAAACGCATTGATTACGAAGCGTATATACGCAAAAAGCAAGAAGAATTTATGCGTCGTCAACAGCAATACCGCAACACCTACGGCAATCCTTATAATCCGTATGGCAATCCCTATAATCGCGGTTACGGTCCCTATAATAATCCTTACGGAAACCCCTATCCGAAAAACAATCCAGAGGGGCAAAAGCAACCGCCCAAGGACGAACCTTTTTCCGAGTTTGCGTCAGATAATTTCTCAAAAAATGAAGAACCGCAACAGACGGAAACTCAGCCCAATTCAAATAACGGTGATAGTGGAGAGAATTTCTTTTCCTGAGAAAAATCCATCAAACGTTTTCTTGGGCGCAAACAATTGAATAAAAGAGCAGACGGGAATAAGAAAAATTTATATTTCCCGTCTTTTTTTATGGGAAATAACCGTGAAACGGTTTACAGAAAATGAATACTATGCTATAATAAAGTGAGCTATAATCGGAGATTATAGGCAATACGCAAATCCCGTTAAGGAGGTAGCGAAATTATGATGGAAGAAAATATATCTGCGATAGCGACGCCGGCGGGAAAAGGCGGTGTTGCCATTATCCGCATTAGCGGTAAAAGTCCGTTACAGATAGCCGAAAAAATGTTTACCCCCGTGGGCAAGGTAAAGGTTTTGGATTTCGAGCCATACCGTATGTATCCCGGTCGCATTGACGGCGGGAATTTCTGCGATTACGGCTTGTGCGTGTATTTCAAGGGACCTGCCAGTTATACGGGCGAAGATATTGTGGAATTTCAATGTCACGGCGGTGAAAGCGTTGCACGCGGTATTTTAAAACAGACCTTCCGTATGGGCGCAAAACCGGCAGGCAGAGGCGAATTTACCAAACGCGCCTTTTTAAACGGTAAGCTTTCTTTGGCTTCAGCGGAAGGGGTTGCGGACATGATCAACGGCGAATCGGAAGCGGAAGTAAAGGCAGGATATTTGCTTTATAGCGAAAAACTCACTCACCGCGTGCAGGAATTGCAGTCGCAATTAAAAACCTTGCTAGCAGGCATCGACGTTTCCGTGGACTATCCCGAAGAGGACATCGAAGAACAGCACGTGCAGGAATTGGCGATTGCTTTGCAGGGGTTGCAAGGAGAATTATCTGTTTTAACAGCGAGTTATGCCGTGGGAAAAAAGATAAAATCGGGTGTTACGGTTGCACTTTGCGGTAAGCCGAATACAGGCAAGAGCTCTCTTTTAAACAAACTGCTTGGCTATGATAAAGCCATTGTTTCCGAGATTGCAGGCACGACGCGTGATGCGGTGGAAGGCGTTTTGGAAATAGACGGCAGGAAGTTTAATTTATATGATACGGCAGGTGTTCGTGACAGTGGCGATCGGATAGAAAATATCGGCATTGAACGCGCCGAATCGATTATGCGTTCAGCAGACGTTGCCGTTTTTGTGGCAGACTATGCAAACGGTATCGATGAAGAAGACGGTCGCGTTTTAGAATTTTTGCAGGGCAAACCCATCATCAAGGTATTTAATAAAATCGATTTAACGCAAGACGATACGCCCACGGATGCAGACGTGCACACTTCTGCAGTAACGGGTGCAGGTATTGAAAAATTAAAAACGTTGCTTTATGAAAAGAGTTTTGGTGCGCGCGGCGAAGACGCGGCGTTTTTGATTGAGGAGCGCCATTATGAAGCATTGCAACGTGCGAAGGAATCTTTACAGAAAGCGATTGTTGGCTGTCGGAATATGACGCCGCTTGATTTGATTGGCATTGACGTAAAAGAAGCTTGGGATTCGCTTGGCGAAATCACGGGTGAGACGGCAACGGAAGCCATCATTCAAGAAATTTTCTCTAAATTCTGCGTGGGGAAATAAGGCAAGGAATAATTAAGAAAATTTTCAGACGAATAAAGAAGGAAATAGTGTAATAGTTGTAAAAATAGCGCAAAAGAGAAAAATGAAAGGGGCATGTACGTGATTATGGTAAATTTAGAACTTTACAGGGTATTCTATACAGTGGCGAAATGCGGCAGTCTTACCAAGGCTGCTTCGGAATTATATATTTCCCAGCCTGCTGTTTCGCAGTCCATCAAACAATTAGAACAGCAGTTAGGCGTACGGTTGTTCAATCGTACCCATCGCGGCATGGAGCTTTCTGCGCAAGGCGGCAAGCAGATTTTTGCAGAGGTGGAACGTGCTTTAGATCTTTTGAATGAAGCGGAAAACCGTTTATCCGAAATGAATATGTCGGCAACGGGCACGATTCGCATTGGTGCCAGCGACACGATATTTGAATATTTTCTTGCGGATAAAATCGTAGACTTCCACGAACGTTTCCCCGCGGTGAAGATTGATTTGCTGGCAGGCTTTACGCCGGATACGATTGAGAAGTTAAAAGCCAACAAATGTGACGTAGCATTTGTCAATCTTCCCATCAATGAAGACCCTGAATTACAGCTTTACGGCAATTGTATGCGCTTAAACGATATTTTTGTCACCAGTGAAAAATACCCCGAATTGCTTGATGACGTTGTGCCTCTTGCTAAGTTAAAGAAATATCCATTGATAGCGATGGACCCCGACACGGTAGCGCGCCGTTCCATGGACAACTTTTTAAATTCACTG
>SVHQ01000154.1 GCA_015055785.1 Clostridiales bacterium
GTAAATGTTCCTTTTGATCATTGGTGAGGCGATAACTTTCTATCGCTTTTTGAATTGCCTTATTATGCGTCTTTTCGTTAAAAATATTTTGCCTTAGCAAATCGACGCCATAGTCATAATCTTTTATAAGAATTTCTGCCGTGAGCCAAGCCACTGCCATATGTACGTAATAGTAAGCAGTATCTGCCTTTTTTATATATTGCAATATAATCGGATAATATTTCTTTTCAACGTATGCATTTAACAACGTGACCAATACATAACGTTCGTGAAATTCTCCACACTTATTAAAAATTTTCTCCAAATGTATTAAAAATTCTTCACGGTGTTTTAAAATACATTTCGCTTTAAAACTATCACAATGCGCCCAATTATCTATTAAATCTACGCTCGATTCTAAATGCTCGATAAACTGCGAATAAGGCAAAGCGGATATAACCGTAAGTTTTATAAACACAACCTCATAATATTCATTGGGAAATGAAAGTAAAGCTTGTATTGCAATATCCTCTTTAAACCGCTTAGCAATTTTTCGCATTATCGGTACACGAATCCCTAAAATCATATATTTTGTAGGCGTTAATCGACGATGAAATTCGGCATACTCTTTCTCGGCGTATCCTTGTAATTCTTCAATAAATTCTGAATACGTCATTTAGTTGGTTTCTCCATTTTATTTCGTCGTAGCGCGGATTGGCTGGGCTTGTGGACGGCATCTTTTCATAAGAAATCGACACAGTTGCATAATTTCCCGCAAACAAATTATACGCAAGCGTTCCATTTAAAAGTATCTTCTCTATCTTGGTTTCTTTCAATAATCTTGGTATATCAGCCAGTTCCACGTTTTTGACGGAAGCATCAGACGAACCTTCTATCTCGCATGATATTACCATATCCCAAAGCGCGACGTTACGGCGCAATAGAAATTCTATTTTTTCTTCTTTTGTGAATGGAATTTCTTCTTGAAAAAAGCCGTATAACATTTTCCAAAAACGATTTTGTTTGTTCCCATAATAAAAATCAATTTCGCGACTTTTAACAGAGGGAAAACTGCCTAAAATCAACACTCTACTATTCTTGTCAAATATTGGCGCAAAGCCTATTTTTCTTTCGTCTGCCATCATTAAAAATCAAGAGGTTTGTCCGTATTTCCCACGATTGAAATTGCTTTTTCCTTTTCACAAAACATGGAAGAAAGCGCCTCTTGCGCTTTATCGTACGTCATTGCGTTGATGCGTTGAAGTTTGTCCTCAAAATCAAAAATTTTATCATAATAGAGCATATATTTCCCGTATAAAAGCATCTGTGAATTGCTGCTTTCATTGCTGAAAAACATGCCTGCTTTCATCTGCTCACGACTGCGCAAAAATTCGTCCTCGGTAATACCCTTTTCTTTCATTGTTTTTATCACTTCATTGATTGCTTCGTAAGCTTCCGTTACGTTCGAGGGATTTACCCCAGCGTATATATTCAACGTAGCACATTCAGGGAAAGAGGATAAATAGGAGTATACCGAATATGCAAGTCCTCTCTTTTCACGTACTTCTTGAAACAAGCGCGCGCTCATCGAACCACCTAAAATACCATTAATTGCATTAACATAATCCTCACGTTTATCACCGCGCACAACAGAGGGATAGGCGATGGCGATATGCATTTGTTCAACCGGTTTTTGCTTTACCAAACTTAAATGTCGTTTTTGAATAATGGGTGAACGTTTCTCAAAAGCTCCTTTTTCAAGGCCAGAAAAATAGTTTTCTACAAGCGATTCAGCGGTCTTTAAATCTATGCCTCCTGCAAAAGAAATAACAATATTTTCAGGGCAATATCTGGCTTTTTTATAACGTTTGATATCCTCTACGGAAAAATTTTTTACGTTTTTTGTCGGCCCAAGGATATTTCTACCGTAATTTTGCGTGCCGTAAAAAGCTTGTGCAAGCAAATCCAAGCACAAATCCTCAGGCGTATCTTCATTCATTGAAATTTCTTCACATACCACGCCTTTTTCACGTTCCATTTCCTCTTCAGGAAAGGTGGAATTTAAAAATAAGTCGGATAAAAGTTCAAAACATACTGCCGTATGGTCGGACGTGCATTTTGAATAATAACACGTGAGGTCTTTCCCCGTAAAGGCGTTTACTTGTGCGCCAATTCTGTCAAAAGCATCGGAAATTTCAAAAGCATTGCGTTTTTTCGTGCCTTTGAACTGCATGTGTTCGATAAAATGAGAAATGCCATCCTCTGCATCCGTTTCCGCGCTTGCACCCGTACCGACCAAAATTCCCATGGTGACCGACATTAAGCCTTCCATTTTCTTTACGACGAGCCTTAACCCATTTTCATATCTTTTTTCGTATACCATATTAATTATCCCTCTATCTGTAAATTTTCTGAAACCGTCACCGCTTTCAGACCTTTAGTTTTATAATATTTCAAAATATCGCCCAATGCATCCGCGGTTTCTTTCATTGGATGCATCAAAACAAAATCCCCACTTTTTATATTCTCCGTCGCTCGGGAATATATCAATGCGGCATTTTTATCTCGCCAATCAATCGTATCTTTCGACCACAAAATTGTTTTCATTCCAAGCGTTTCGACGGCCGTCAGCGTGTTTTCATTATACGCCCCGGAAGGCGGTGCAAATAATTTAACTTGTTCCCCTAACGCCAATTCCAAAAAACGATTGCAGGAAGATATCTCTTTTTGATTTTGTAAAAGGTTCAATTTATCATGCGATTTATGAAAATAACCGTGATTCCCAATTTCATGACCGCTTGCATAAATGCTTCTTAAACACTCCACGTTATCATCCGCCCAGCATCCGCCAATAAAAAAGGTTGCTTGCGCTTCATGAGCTTTTAAAACGTCTAAAATACGATAAACTTCGTCCGTTCCCCAATAAACATTAAACATTAAGGAAACTTTTTGCGAATTTTCATCACCGCACCGATAAATTTCCGTCTTTTCGCCTTCTGTTTTTATCGCATTTTCCGTCGGCGCTAAACAAAGCGTACCAATGGACAATACCAAAACGCCCAGGACAAGATTTGTTGCAACGTTAAAGCGTATAGACTGTTTTTTCGTCATATCAAACTCCAAAAAATGTTATATATTATCCTATTTTTTAGTTATTTTGAATATGACTTTTGAATATTATTTAATCTTTACTATCGTAACGCCCGTTTCGCCTTCCCCATACGTACCGTAACGATATTCTGCTACGTTTTTGTGCTTTCTTAAAAAATCTTGAATACCAGCGCGAAGTTTACCCGTCCCCACGCCATGTACAATACGCACTTCTTCTAAATTGGAAATTACAGCGGCATCGATAAACGCTTCTACTTCAGGCAAGGCTTCCTGCACCGTCAAGCCAATAACGTTAATTTCCAGTGACGGAGCGCGTTTCGGTGTCAAAGATTTATGAACCTGCACCTTTTCGTTTTCGCCTTTCTTTTGCCATTTTTGCGTTTTATTCTTATTAGTTTGTATCTTTTTCTCTTGAATTATTGCGCTTAAATCGGATATCTTACTACGCACACGAATATTACCGCAAAGAATTTCCGCTTCACCCTTTTGCAAACGAATATTTTGAACAATACCCTCTTGCAAGGTATTTTTTACAAAGACTTTGGCTCCGATTTTTAATTCTTCAGGTTTGACATCCACGTATTGGGGTGTAATACCCTCTTCAAAATCATTGTCGTAGGCTTTGTCTAAAAGTTTATTTTTCAATGTTCTTGCATGGATTAAGTCAGCTTCCGAAAGTCTTTCTTTGGCAAAAATCTCTTCAATTTCATGCAATAATTCTTCCGCGTCTGCCGCTCGTTCATTGATGATTCGACGGGATTCTGCTTTTGCGGATGCGTATAATTTATCCTTTTCTTTTTGCAGCTTTTCCCTTTCATTTTCCAAAAGGGTAAGTTTTTGTTGCCATTCTGCTTTTAAAACGTTACATTCACGCAGCGTTTCATCGGCTCGAATACGGCTTTCTTCCGCACTGCGCACAATATTTTCAAAACGCTGTGCATCTTCCGACAAATTACCCAACGCTTCCTTTAAAATGCTTTCAGGTAACCCCAACCGACGGGAAATCCCCAAAGCGTTACTAGATCCAGGCAAACCAATTCTAATCACGTATAAAGGACGCAATGTGTCTGAATCAAACTCCATACAAGCGTTCTCAATACCTTTCGCCGAAAAAGCAAATTCTTTCAATGCCGTGTAATGTGTTGTTACAACCCCAGCACACCCTGTATCCAATAAATAGGAAACAATCGCTTTTGCCAATGCTTGTCCTTCATCGGGATCTGTTCCGCCCCCCAACTCGTCAATTAACACAAGACTCTTCTCATCAGCATTGTTGACAATATTAATAATATTTGTGATATGAGAGGAAAAAGTAGATAAACTTTCTTCAATGCTTTGCGCATCACCAACGTCGCAATAAATTTCATTGAACACGGACACGGTGGCTCGCTTTGCGGGGATAAACAGCCCACACATTGCCATTAAACAAAATAAACCCACCATTTTCAAAGTAACCGTCTTACCGCCCGTG
>SVHQ01000155.1 GCA_015055785.1 Clostridiales bacterium
AGAATGCTTTATTTTAAAGGGGTAGCGGCATATAAAAGCGGACATATCGACGCGGCGGAAAGGGTGTTTTCTACCCTTTGCACCGTATATCCCGATGCGGAAGTGGCGAAATACTATTTAAGGGAGATTCGCGCTTATCAAGAGGGAGAACGAGAGTGTGCGCCCGAACTTATTTATTTTTATCACCTGCCGCAGGAAGAGCGGGAAAACCGTTGTAAAACGCTATTGCAAATACGCAAATGTGCGAAAGATGAAGCGGTGTTATTCGGTGCGCTCGCGTTGCAGGAGGGATATTTCCGTTGGTGCTTTGATGAAATGGACGGCGGTGACCATGATTTGCAGTATTTGGCGTTGATAACGGCGATACATGTGCGCGCGGACGATTTTATACAAGATATTTTGTTGGATAGCGACGTTGCGGATATTTTAAAGATTGAAACGTTGCGTATGTTGTACGAACGCAACGAGGATATGGAAGTGGGCATGGTGCTTTATAATATATACCGCAGGTTGTATTTGCAAAGCATTCGCATCGGCAGAAAGAAACGCAAACGCTTTATTCAATCGTATGCAAAGGTGGCTTCGAAATTCGTTGGGTTTAGCGAGGAACACGGCAATAAATTAAAGGCGGCGGCGGAAAAATTATATCGCTGTTTGGAATATTACGATGCCTTGGATTTGGTGGACAAACCAGAAGATTGTGCTTGCGCTATTTTCCTTTTGTCCGATTTAAAGGAGTTGGGCTCGAATACAAAACATATCGCGTCCACCTTTGATGCAAACGAAGAACGGGTCAGCGTACTGCTCACAATGGTGCTCAGCAAGGAAATGGGCTTGGATAAAAACGGTGTACAAACAACGGGAGAATTGGAAAATCATGAAATTGATTGATTTTGACGGACTTTTCGATGAAAAGTTGACGCAATACATGGAAGAAAACAGAAATAAATATACCGAAAAGCAGTGGGAGGACGTTATTCCCAAATTGTATAAAAAATTCGGGGATACCTACGTGGCAAAGGTAAAATGCACGCCGAAAGAATATTACGCGAATATGACAAACGCGCAGCTTACGGAAACACTTTCTGCGCATTTAAAAAACGACGTGCCTGTGCCTGAATTTTTATGCGCGGAAATAGAAAAACGCGGTGAAGCGGAAACGCTGTTGCCTTTGTTGAAGGACGAGGACGCACAGATTGCCGTTTACGCTATGAATTTGCTCGGCGATGACGCGCGTGCTTTCGATGGGTATTTTTCCATTTTGGAAGAAAATCGCTATGACGAAGATATTCGTTGTGACGCTGTGGATATTTTAAAATCTCACGCCGACGAAGTGAAAGACCGCGCGTATTCCAATTGGCAAAAGGAAGTTGCTGTGGAATATATGCTTGAAATCCTTTCGCGCGTTAAGGAAAAGGAAGACAAGTATTTCGACGCTTTGATGCAGGCTTTTCGCGCTGGGGAGAATTTGCCTATGAAAGCCAGCTATCTTGCTGCATATAATGACGAACGCGCTTTGCCTGCGCTTATGGAACGTATTGAGGATAGAACGATTGGGTTCGTGGAATTTCAGGAGCTCAAATACGCCATTGAAGCGCTCGGCGGTGAATATAACGAGCCGCGTGATTTTTCGGAAGACAAGGATTATCTCGCCGTAGAAGTAGCTTCGGCGAAGGCGGCGGCACGGGAAGAAGAAATGCCGCGCAGTTAAACGACGCTCGCAAAAATTAAATCATAAAGGAAAGGTTCTCCGCATATAGTAAACCGTAAGGTCTATTTGCGGAGCTTTTTTCATGTGATGACGTGATAAATAGCGGCTGCGAGATATAAAATATAGTCAGATATAGTCACGATGGGAGGTCGTTGATGGAAAATTATAGCGTATATGAGGATATCGCGAACCGCACGGGCGGAGATATTTACATAGGTGTTGTGGGCCCCGTACGAACGGGAAAATCCACTTTTATCAAGCGTTTTATGGAAACATTGGTGATTCCCTCGGCGGAGGAGAGCGCACGCGCCGTAATGACGGACGAATTGCCGCAGTCTGCCGCAGGGAAAACGGTGATGACGACAGAGCCGAAGTTCGTGCCTGCTAAAGCGGCGAAAATTGCCGTATCGAAAGGTGCGGAAGCGTCTGTGCGACTTGTGGATTGCGTGGGCTTTTCCGTGGAGGGAGCGAATGGTTTTGAAGAGGACGGTGCGCCGCGGTTGGTGAAAACGCCTTGGCAAGAAGCTCCCATGCCTTTTGAAAAAGCGGCGGAAATAGGCACGGAAAAGGTGATAAAGGAACATTCGACAATTGGCGTTATGGTGACGACGGACGGCAGTATTACGGACATACCACGCTCTGCATATTTGGCGGCGGAGGCGCGTGCTATTGCTGAATTAAAAGCACTGGAAAAACCTTTCGTCATTCTTTTAAATTGTAAAGACCCTGCTTCGCAGCTTTCCTTGAAAATGGAGCTTGAAAACAAATATGAGGCACCCGTGGTCGCGGTGAATGCGGAAACGATGGGGGAAGGGGAGATTTTGGAAATACTCCAAAAAGCACTTTTTGAATTTCCCGTCATGAGCATTGACGTTAAATTTCCGAAGTGGGTGCAGTCTTTTGATGAGGACAATTCGACGGTGCGAGGGCTGTTGGATACCTTGAAAAAGGTAACGTCGGGGATTGTCAAGATGCGCGATTGTTTTCAAATGGAAAATATGTTTGCAGAAGAAGAGGATTTTATCAATCCCAATGAAATTCGCATGGATTTGGGTAAAGGCAAAGCGGAAATTACCATTGAAGCGAAAGAGGGGCTTTTCTACCGTGTTTTAAGCGAGGAATGCAACGAGGAAATTTTAGACGATTTGACGCTTATGAAATACGTTAGGACGGTAGCAGGTATGCGACGAAACTATGAAAAGGTGGGGGCGGCACTTGCGGAAGCAGACAAAAACGGCTATGGAATCGTCTATCCAAACGAGAGCGAATATACGCTTGAAAAACCGCAGTTGGTGAAAAAGGGTGCAGGATACGGCGTGCAATTTAAGGCAAGCGCCACCAGCTATCATATTATGAAGATAGACGTTTCTGGCGCGGTGAGCCCGATTATTGGAACGAAAGAGCAGAGCGAGGAGTTCGTTGCGGATACCTTAAAAACGTATGAAACGGGCAAGGAAGCCGTATGGGAAACGAATATTTTCGGCAAGACCTTACGGACGCTCGTAGGGGATGAGTTCTCGGGGAAATCGAATACTATGCCGCCTGAATTGCGCAGAAAAATGCGTCGTGCGGTGACGCGGATTGTCAACGAAGGTAAAGGCAACGTTATTTGTATTTTGTTTTAATAATGTTTATAAAAGCAGAATAAAAGGAGCTGGAATCGGGCATACTTTTTACAAATTCCGAAAGGGAGGGGTTCGTATGCATAAACCGACGAAAAGCAAGAAAGGAAAAGTGCCTAAAATTACGGAAGCGGAATATATTGAATATATTTCTCATTTGCGTGAGAGTGGCGAAGAAGAGCCAAAATTACAGCAAGATAATGGGATAATGGAAAAGCTGATAAAGGAAAAATAAAAAAAGCGGAGGCATCAAGCCTCCGTTTTTCCTTAATTGTTAAAGAATTTATAAAATGCCACCGAGTAAAAAACTTTTCAAAAAAAGAATTTTTTTCGTAAAAAGTGTAAAAAACAGTTGACAAATGAAAATCTTTTTAGTATTATTATAAAGCTGTTTTGAGTGGCGTAGGATTTGCGTTGCTTGAAGCAAGGATATCGCGGGGTAGAGCAGCTAGGTAGCTCGTCGGGCTCATAACCCGAAGGTCGTAGGTTCGAATCCTCCCCCCGCAACCAAAAATGGCGGCGTAGCTTAGTTGGTTAGAGCGTCCGGTTCATACCCGGAAGGTCATAAGTTCGAATCTCATCGCCGCTACCACAGTTTACAACACGGAATTTTCGTTTCAAATAAATGGCCCGTTGGTCAAGCGGTTAAGACACCACCCTTTCACGGTGGTAACATGGGTTCGAGTCCCGTACGGGTCACCAACAAAAGATAAAGACGAAAATTCCGTTTTCAAATAAATGGCCCGTTGGTCAAGCGGTTAAGACACCACCCTTTCACGGTGGTAACATGGGTTCGAGTCCCGTACGGGTCACCAGCAAAAAAGGATAGGCAAAACGCCTATCCTTTTTTGCTGCGTGCTGCCGTCGGGCGAAACCACAGGTTCGCGCGAGGCAATTTATTGCGGACGCTCTCCGAGGGCTTCCTTTTAAGGGTGTCGGAGATTCCCGTACGGATCGCTTTATAAATTTTATCCGTATTATACAAGCGCACGCCGTAGTGCCAAGACTCAAGTTTTTCTCTTTTTCTGAATTGGAATTTGTTTGTGATAAGTATAAAAGCTATTTCCATATTTTATGGGCAACCTTAAAGAATAATGCAATACATAACATGCTAACCTTATTAAGTAAAACTGGAATTTTGAGTTTGAAAGATAAAAGAACTTGAAAAAATTAAAATTTTATGCTATAATTTCTACAATAAATACTTATTAG
>SVHQ01000156.1 GCA_015055785.1 Clostridiales bacterium
CACTGCAGAATTAGGCGACCCTATAATGCCTTGTTAGATGAAATCGAAGAAAAAGAAAGGCTTATCAATGAAAACTGCCTGAAAGAAACGGAAGAAGAAATGAAAGCCCTGCGAAAGTATCTCGAACAAGAAAACCACCAAATCCGATGGGAAGCAAACGAACTTACACGGCAAGCGGAACTCTTGAACGAAAGAATTTCTATGTACCCTGCATTCAAGCCCAAGCGCATAATGCGAATGGCGGACACTTACCTACAAAGGTTGACGTCAACGGATGAACAAGTCCTACGTGCAACCTATCGGGAAATCATACACCTTATCACTATGGATAATAACGAAATACGCATAACGTTCAACCTGCAACGCCTACTTGACGGGTTTGAACCCATACCTGCTACCGTGATAGAAGTGCGAAACCATATCGCCCACCCGAACAAACACGACCGACAATCGCTCGAATTTTGCGAGTTGAAAGTCCAAGTTTGACACTCGAAAAAGCGAAAAAATAGTCAACCTAAATACCTATATTTGTGTATATAGATTTTAAAAGATGAGAATATAATAATATACTTACTCTTTCCTGAATATAGAAAAAAGTGTATAAAATGTAGAAAAATATATCAAAAAAGTGGCAGTACAGTATTGACAATACTAAATAGATATGTTATAATATGGTATCAACTGATACCGAGGTCGTAACATTGAAAACGCAAGAAGTTAGTAGAATTGAAACAAAAGAAGAGGTTGAAACGTATCTTGCAAGGTTGAGATATGCGCTGGATACGGGAGCAAAGATAACATTTCAAGAAAAAAGATTGGTGGATGAAAATAGACCCCCACAATATACAAATAGATTTACTGTGGCTGATTTATTTCCTAATGAAAATCCTACGGATGCGTTAAAAAGAGAATTAAGAACGTTGTCCGTGAAAGAGTATTTGCGAACAGTAAAGGATTTAAATTTTACCAACCGCAGTGAAATGCGAGAATTTGGGAAAGTATATCCTATTGAAAAAGAGGTTTATATTAAAATTCGAGTTGAAGTATTTGGAGGTAATCCAACGCCGCTCTTTGTTATGTCTTTTCATTATGCAATGAAGCCGTTTAGTCAGGAGGTTTTTCCCTACAAAGATTAAGGAGGGTATTTATGGAAATTATTAGAAAAGAATGCAAGTTGTGTTTGTGTTGTATGGAAGAGCATGAAGTTTCTTATGTTCGTGTAAAAGAAAAGAATATTTTTAAAGGACAAGAAGTTGAGTATGAAGCAATTTATGAATATTGCGACAAGGCGGACGAATTAACATCCTCCGAGGAGATGACAACTATTAATGATTTATCATTTAAAAATGCATATCGAAGAAAAGTGGGGTTGTTAGAAACACAACAAATTTGTGCTATTCGACAAAAATACGGGATAACACAAACGGACTTAGCTATTTTGCTTAATTGGGGCGAAAAAACTATTACAAGATATGAAACACATCAAGTTCAAGATATTGCACATGATACGATTCTTCGCAAAATAGATGAAGACCCGGAATGGTACTTGAGTTTGCTGAAAGGTAATGAAAGCAAGTTTTCCCCATTTACGTATGTGAAATATTTTGAAATTGCACGTCAACTTTATGAGAATAAAGAAGATGATTATCTTAGAAGAACGATTCACGCGAAGTATATAAGATATGAAAACATTCCCGAATGTGGTGGCAACACAAAGCTAGATTTAAGTAAAGTAGTAGATGTTATTAGATATTTTGCAAATTCAATAAAGGTAAAGTGTTTATACAAAGTTAAGTTGATGAAACTTCTTTGGTATTCTGATGCATTATCCTATAAAAGATATGGTCATTCAATAACAGGTCTAGTGTATCAAGCATGGCCTATGGGGGCTGTTCCCATTAATTATGATTTAATAGTTGATTTGAAAGGTATTAAGCACGAGGAAGTAGACTTTTGGGAAGGGTCTGGTGACCATTTTGTCCCTACGGAAGACAAAACCTACAATAGCTTGACGCAAGAAGATATTACGATTTTAGAAAAAATAATAGATGTATTTGGCGCAAGCTCGAAGCAAGAGATTGTTGATAAAATGCATAAAGAAAAAGCATATATCAAAACATCTTCGAATGATATAATTCAATATAAATATGCTTTAGAATTATCCTTAGATTAATCTCGCATTACGGCATTTGACCGTCAAGCACTCAAATTCTGCAATTTAAAAGTCCAAATTTGATACCCGAAAAGGCGGAAGCGAGTACGAAATAGAAGTGCTATAAGCGGTCGGGCAAAGCGTAGAAAATTACGGAAAAACAGCCCAAAAATCCCCAAAAAATGTGTAAAATGATGGGTTTTGATGCCCGTGGAAGTGTGCAGACTATGCCCCCTTTCGCCTGCTCCAAAAGCAAAAGCACCCTTTTTGGGTGCTTTTGTTTTTGGAATGGATAACACGAACCGACGAGAGGCGAGGGTGGAGCCGCGAACGAGAGTGAGCGCTTTGCCTGCGGAAGCAAGTATTGGGAAAGTTGGAAGGCAAAGGACGACATTGATAATGTCGGAGCGGGGCGCGCCGCCAAAGGCGCGACTCTCGTCGCCTGCTCCAAAACGAAAACGTACCCAAGGCGGTGCGTTTTTTCAATAGCTGTGAAAAAATCTTGTTTTTAGCTTGCAAAATTGGAAAAAGCGTAGTATAATAATAAAAATGGAAATACCTGTAAAAGGGAGTAGAAAGCGCATTCTTCGCGTTCGCGTGCCGTCAGTACAGTGTTCCAACTCGCTTTGGAATGCTCGGTAACGATCAAATTTCGAGACTTTTACCCGACCGTAAAATCTTTTCATGCGGTGCGGGCAAAGGTCTTTCTTTTTTGGAGGTATCCTTATGGAATGGTGGCAAATGGCTCTGTACCTGCTCTTCCTCGCGATCGGTATGGTACTCTTGGTGAAAGGCGCAGATTGGTTCGTCGATGGGGCAAGCAATATCGCAAAAGCTTTGAAAATCCCCTCCCTTATCATCGGTTTGACTTTGGTTTCGATGGGAACGAGCGCTCCCGAAGCCGCGGTGAGTATCACCAGCGCAATCCATCAAAACGTCGAAATGAGCGTCGGTAACGTTGTTGGAAGTAATATCTTTAACACTCTGTTTATTCTCGGCATCTCGGCGCTCATCGTTCCCTTGGTCATCAATAAAGACATGAAAAAATACGACATTCCCATTATGCTGGGGCTGTATGCCGTGATGATGCTGTTCTGCTTTGTCATCACTCCCAACACCTTGGATACGTTGGAAGCGGTCGTGCTGTTATTGCTCTTTGCAGGCTACATGACGTTCCTCTTCCTGCGTACGAAGGGCACGGCTAACGAAGAAGCTGACGAAGGAGTAACGAAAAAGATGCCCGTTTGGAAAGCCATCCTTTTGACCGTTCTCGGTTTGGCTGCTATCGTTACGGGCGGTACGTTCTCCGTCGATTGCGCCGAAGTGTTGGCGCTCGAATGGGGAATGAGCGAATCTCTGGTCGGCTTGACCATTCTCGCTGTCGGAACTTCCCTTCCCGAACTCGTGACCAGCGTCGTTGCCTCCATCAAAAAGGAAAACGATATTGCCATCGGCAACGTCATCGGTTCGAATATCTTCAATATTATGTTCATTCTCGGACTTTCCGCCGTCATTACGCCGCATACCCTTGCGCCTGGCGCACTCTTTACCATGACCGTCATGCTGCTGAGCGGCGTGGCAATGTTGCTCATCGCTTGGCTCGGTAAAAATATGAAAAAGTGGCAGGGCGCATGTATGTTTGCCGCTTACGTCGTTTTCATTGTACTACTCATTTTGCAGGATTATCAGGTGATTACGCTGTTTACAGCTTGATGATTGAGTGGGGGCAGGTGTGCGTTGAACGTCCGTTTCCCTGCCGTTAAAAAGAAAAATAAAAAACTTTGCGGTTGGGCGTTTGATTTTAAGAAAATTTGTTTATATAAAGATAACTCGGTTTTCATCACCGTTTTCTAAAATGGGGTTGACAAATGGGGCTCGGGCGTGTTATAATAAACGCGTTCTAATTAAATTTATTGAGAGGTGTTTTATGAAATACGCATTGAGAGGCATTACCGCCGAAGAAATCTCCTACAACATGAATCGCATTAAGTTGGACCCCAACAAGCGTTTTGAAATTAAGCCGCAGTTTACCCGTGGCGTCAAAAGAGTGAAAGAAAATGATAAGCTCTACTTCCTCACCCTCGAAGTGAAAATCGAAGCAACGGAAGAAAATCCTACTCCCTTCAACTTGAAGTGCCGCCTTGTGGGCGCGTTCGAAGCGGAAGAAATCGAAAACAAGGAAGAAGAACAGTTGTTGGTGCTTTCGATGACCGAAATCGTCTATCCCTACCTGCGTAGCACGGTGGCGGCGATGACGGCAAATGCGTTCATCACGCCCATCACTTTGCCCGTTGTTCCCATTACGGCTATCTTCCCCGAACAGCCTGCTCCTACGGAAAACACGGTGAGCTAATTTAAAAAGTCA
>SVHQ01000157.1 GCA_015055785.1 Clostridiales bacterium
TCTGCCGAAAAGCACTGATAATCAATTCTCTTGCCATAATCACGCATACGCATACAGTCGTTGCGATATATAAAGCTTCAGCTCCTACATTAAAAGGAACAAAAATAGCTTCTTTCATAGTCAAAATCAAAATCATTGCCGTGGAAACCAACACTTTATCTGCAATTGGGTCGAGAAATTTCCCTAAATTGGTGACCAAACCTCTTGAACGTGCAATATGCCCGTCAATAAAATCGGTGCAAGCCGCAAGCGCAAAAATAATCGCGGCGATTCCGTAAGCAAACGGTATCACACCGTTAAGAAAAAATACCAAAACAAAAATCGGAATCATGCAGATTCTCGTTAACGTGATTTTATTAGGTAAATTCATGACTATCTCCTTTTTATGTACTTCCCTTAAAATATATAATCTTCTGTTTTTCCGTATAAATCATAGCTGTCTGCATCTTCAATCAAGACTTTATAAACTTCGCCTTGCATCGCTTCCCCAGCATGAAAATATACCTTTCCGTCTATATCGGGAGCACTAAAATATGCTCTACCGACAAAACAATTTTTATCGTAATCAATACCGTCGCATAAAACTTCAATTTCTTTTCCTACAAAACTTTGTAAAATTTCTTTAGAAATTTTTTCTTGCTGTTCGTATAAACAGCGCACACGGCGTTTCTTTGTCGTAGCGTGGATATGCGGTGACATTTTAGCTGCTGCGGTGTCTGGTTCTTTTGAATAAGCAAAAAATCCGCAATTAAAGAATTTTGCTTCTTTTATGAAGGACAACATACCTTTAAATTCCTCTTCCGTTTCTGTAGGAAAACCAGAAATAAAAGTGGAACGAATGGCGATATCGGGAATTTCCTCCCTAAGCTTTTTCAAAAGAGCTAAATATTTTTCCCGCGTTCCTTTACGATTCATGAGTTTCAAAACGCGATCTTCACAATGTTGCAAGGGAATATCTATATATTTAAGAATTTTATCATTATCGCGAATTTCTTTTATCAATTCATCCGTAATTACATCAGGATAACAATACAATAAACGAATTTTTCGGACATTTTCTAATGCGGAAAGCTTTTGTAACAATTCAACAAAACGATTCTCGCCATATAAATCTTCGCCGTATCGCGTTGTGTCCTGTGCCACAACAATTAATTCTGCTATATCCCCTAAATTTTCTGCTTCCTTTAAAAGATTTTCTATGGGATAGGAATGATATTTACCGCGAATTTTAGGGATCAAACAATAAGTACAATGATTATAACAACCGTCTGCAATTTTTAAATAGGCTACGTGTTCATCCGTGGTGATTACACGGCTAAAAATATAACCATCATTCCCTCGCCCAACATAATTTTGTCGGGATTGTTCGTTATATGACTTTTCTAACGCTTCAAAAATCTTTTCATAATCATTGATTCCCAAAAAGACATCTGCTTCCTGCAAAGGCAAATATAATTCGTCAATAAATTTTTGAGGAAGACAACCAGTTACAACAATTTTTTCCAAAACACCGTTTTTATAATCGGCACATTCCAAAATTGTATCTATTGATTCCTCTCTCGCTGATTGCAAAAAAGCGCACGTGTTGACAATAACAATTTGCGCTTTACTCAAATTGTCCGTCAATGTATATCCCTTTTCTTTGATTAATCCAATCAATTTTTCGGAATCCACACGATTTTTATCGCAACCTAAAGATATTATACCGAAAATTTTATTCGTTAGCATACCCTTGTCCTTTTTCAAAAGCACCACGCTTGTGGCGCGTGTTGATATTATTACAAAAATGATTATAACGGTCCGTACTTGCTTTCAAATTCCTCTTTTGAAAGCAAAACTTTTCTCGCTTTAGCTCCATCGAAAGGAGAAATATAACCCATTTCTTCCATCCATTCGATAATCTTGCCTGCCTTATTATAGCCCGCGGAGCATTTACGTTGAATCATGGAAATACTTGCACTGCCGCTAATAATCACGTAACGCAAAGCATCAATATAAACGGGCTCTACGTTATCCTTGTCCATTCGCGAAGACGAATCGCCCGAGCCACCGCCTTTAGCATTGTTGATATATGCCGTTGCTGCTTCGTCGTAATAGGCTTCATTGTTTTCTTTGATGAAATTCACGACTTTCTGAGATTCTTCAGGAGAAATAAAGGCACTTTGTACACGCACGGGAGAATTAAGCCCCTGCATCGTATAAAGGAAGTCACCTTTACCCAACAGTTTTTGAGCACCCGTTTGGTCGAGAATAACTCGTGAATCGACGTCAGTCGCAACGCCAAAGGCAATACGAGTGGGCAAATTACTCTTGATAACACCCGTAATAACGTCTGTAGAAGGACGTTGCGTCGCAACAATTAAGTGAATACCTGCCGCACGCGCTTTCTGCGTTAAATTCTGAATCTTTTCTTCCATATCCTTTTTCGCTGCAAGCATTAAATCAGCAAGCTCGTCTATGATAATAACAATTTTCGGCAAACGCTGTGCTTTTTCCAGTTTTTCATTATACTGATCCAAATTCACCACGTATGTCCCCGAATTACTCATTTCTTGGAATAATCCATAACGGCGATTCATTTCATCGATTGCCCAATTCAAACTCTGTACCGCTTTATTTGCATCGGTAATAATTTCGTTTATCATCAAATGCGGCAAATCATTGTACAAAACAAATTCTGTTTTCTTCGGGTCAATAAGAATTAAACGCAATTCTTCAGGGGAATACTTATAAATCAAACTGATAATTAACGCACCCAAGAATACACTTTTACCCGAACCAGATGCACCAGCAACAAGCAAGTGAATCATCTTGGAAATATCCCCATATACTTTTTTATTTGCAACATCTTTCCCCATCGCAAACATCAAAGATGAAGGTTTCGCATTCACAAACGTATCCCCCGACAACATACTGCCAAGCTGTACGAATTGACGTTCGGTGTTCGGAACTTCTACACTGACAACCCCGTCCCTAAAATTGGGATAAATACTAACACCTTCCGAATATAAGTTCATGGAAATCGATTGATCCAACGCTACTACTTTCGCAGGCATAATACCGCGCGGCAAGGTCACGTTATATCTCGTAACCGTAGGTCCAAACGTTACAGATGCAATCGTGGCTCCGCTAACTTTAAATTCTTCCAAAGTAGCAATAATTGTTGCCTTTGCATTCTCTACTTCTTCGTGATTTTGCGTAGGCTCAACGTCTCGACAATCCAAATCGTCCAAACTCATACGTACGTAGGGCTTGGGAATACGAGGTTTTGGAGGAGGCGTAGGCTTTGCAGGTTCCACCTTTATAGGCTTTTCTTGCACAATGGGAGGCGGTAAATCAGCAGGACTTTCCTCAAAGGCTCTGCCTCTATCCAAAGAAACGTCGGCGTTATCAAAACGGCGGGCTCTATCCCCTACGTCGCGGGACGTTGTTAAGGGCGGTTCTTCAAATCCCCTGCTCGATTCTTCAAAATCAGAACGAAGCGTATAAGCGTCATCCGTTTCCTCATCAAATAAATTCAAACCGTCACGACGGCCTCTGCCTCTATCGTTTGCAGGTTCTTCCTCAATCGACGGTGTTTCCAAAAATCCGCGATTCGAACCTCTATCAAAGCTGAAATCCTCGGTGGGAGTTTCTTCCTTGGGCTCAACTATTCTCGATTCTCTGCCGAACAAATCGTCATGATTTAATTCTTGAGGATTGTCCACGGCAAACAAATCCATATAATCATGTCTTCTGTAACCGCTTTCTTCCGTGTCGCCCCTTCTTGTTTCTGTTCCCAAGCTATCATTCGCGATAGAATCCACGGATTCACGGCCAAACGACGGCTCGCTTGTCGGTTCTTCCTTCTTTACGTCTAAATATTCCGAACGAGGAGCTTCGTAATAGGGAGAAACTGTTTCTTGCGGTGCAATTTCCTGCAAAGGTTTAATATTCTCCGTCTTTTTGAAGGCATTTTCTTTTTCTTCATAACCGTCAATAAATTCCTGCGGCTGATTATTTTGAATAGGTTCTTGCGCGTCCGCATTTTGCCCAAGCGGTTCTTCTGTATGAAGATAACTGCCATACGTGGTGTCCGTCACAATCTTTGTGGGACGGGTTTCCGTATCCGCATGATTGAAAGAATCTTGATAGTGTTCCGTATAGGAAGGAACGTAAGTGCTATTTGACGGTGTGGGCTGGATAGGTTCTACAGGCGGCAAATTATTTACATTTGCATTGGGATCGAAAATTAAATTCTGTTTATAGCTTTCCGTCGCCCCTGTGCCAAATAAAAACTCACGCGCGTTTTCATAAGAACGTTCTAACGAGCGATTGTTATTCGTTTCTTGCGAGTTTGCGCCAAATGGCGAAAAACTGTACGTATCTGAATTGATATTGGAATTTGTGCCACCTTCCGATAATCTTACCCCTGGACGCTGTGCATAACGCATATCCCCATATTGATTTTGTGCGGGTGTTTGTTCGTAGCGT
>SVHQ01000158.1 GCA_015055785.1 Clostridiales bacterium
TCTCATCACCGGCGCGAACAACCCGTGGGGTATTGGTGCGACTACGGCGATGGCTTTTGCACGTGAGGGCGCAAGGGTTGTCTTGGTGTACAAGAAGGTGGACAGACCCTTTGATGCGACCAAGACCGACAAAAACGGCGTTGACCGATATTACGGTGCAAATGCCGGAGATGCTTCCACCGTTGAAGCCAAGCTCAAGGAATTGGGCGCGGACTATCTCATTTTGGAAAGTGATATTTCAAACGAGGATGCGGTCAAGGAGATATACTCGACCATCCTTGCCAAGTACGGCAGGGTGGATATTCTCGTCAACAACGCGGCGACCGATGACGAAAACGGCTTTGATACCATTGAGAAGATCACGCAGAAGGTCATCGACGGCACCTTTGCGGTCAACGTTCGCGGAAGTCTGATGATGACGCGCGAATTCATCAACCACCGTGGCGATTACGGAAGGATCATCAATCTCTCCACCGATGCCGCGCAGGTCTTTGCAGGGCAGATCACCTACGGCGCGAGCAAGGCGACTCTGGAGGCGCTGACTCGCAGTATCGCCCTTGAGGTGGCGCAGTACGGCATCACCGTCAACTGTGTTGCACCCGGTCCTACTCAAACGGGTTGGATCGACGAGGACTTTGAAAAGGTAGTTACGCCTCTCATTCCGATGGGCAATCTCATTCAGCCCCAAGACATTGCCGAAACGATCCTGTTCCTCGCAAGCGAGCAGGCTCGAATGATTACGGGGCAGGTCATTAAGGTGTCGGGTGGTAAGGCTCTATAATATGTTACGTGAAATATCTCACTTCGTTCGATGTGAAATGAAATAAATCCCCTAACGCGCCGCAGCGCATTTCACACGCGGAGCGTATTTCACGCACGCAGTGCATTTCACAAATCCCGCAAGGGATTTATTTCGTTGAAAAAAGCACACATTGTCTTGGTAGACAAATGTGTGCTTTTTTCTGGCGGAGGGTGTGGGATTCGAACCCACGTGAGATTGCTCTCAAACGGTTTTCAAGTTTTAACACACACTTGGTATCCCTTGTTCCGCACTACTTCATATTAGTACAAATTTTCAAAAAATCAAGGTTTAGACCGCTTTTTTCCTTGATTTTAGCCGTTTTTAATTCGCTCAATCTATTTTTGATTGTTTTGCTTTGTTTTCTCTTTTCAGCGTAATTTTAACCGCTTTTTGTAGAGATTTGTAGAAGATTTTGTATCTTCAACGGACATAAGTATATCACAAAAAAGCAGATAAGTCAATGCAAAACGATAATAAGGTCAAAAAATTATAGAAAGCAGTTATCAAAATGGCGCTACCCACCGAAACTCCTTGAAAAATGCTCTAAAAAATGGTATAATTATAGCACAATCACGATTTAGAACGAATAATGCCTTGGGGAAATCCGCACGATTTTTTTCGTGCGGATTTTTTGCTAAAAAATGTGATAACAATAATATATAATAAGGAGTGCTATATGAAATACACAGTTTGGTTATCAGATTGGCTTGAGAACTACGTCAAGCCATCGTCAAAGGATAAGACCTATACCCGTTATGTTGAGATTGTTAGGCAACATATCAATCCCCATTTGGGCGATTATGAAATGGACGACCTTTCGCCTATCGTAATTCAGAAGTTTATTACTCAGCTTTTGAACAATGGCAATTTGAAAACGGGTGTCGGTCTTTCTCCTAATTCCGTAAACTCGATTATTAGCGTGATACAAGGTTCACTTGAAACCGCATACCGTCTTGGTCTTTGCAAAGAGTACACCGCTGACAAAATCCGTCGTCCGAAGACGAGCGAAAAACAGATCACCTGCTTTACACCTGCGGAACAAAAGAAGATTGAACAAGCCGTGTTGGAACACAAAAAAGTAAAAATGTTCGGTATTATATTATGTTTATATACTGGGCTTCGTATCGGTGAATTGCTCGCGCTTGAATGGACTGACATTGATTTTGCGAAATGCGAACTCTCCGTGAATAAAACCTGTCACGACGGCAAGAACGCAGACGGCTCTTTTTGCAGGATTACCGATAAGCCAAAAACACAATCTTCGCAAAGAATTATTCCGTTGCCAAAGCAGCTATTACCCCTATTACGCGACATAAGAAAAAAGAGCGACAGCAAATACGTTGTGAGTAACGGCGATAAAATTATATCCGTCAGATCTTATCAAAAAACTTTTGCTTCGCTTTTGAAAAAATTGAATATCTCACACAAGGGTTTTCACGCTATCCGACACACCTTTGCAACCCGCGCCCTTGAGTGTGGTGTTGATGTTAAAACGCTTTCCGAAATTCTCGGTCACAAATCGCCGACCATAACGCTTAACCGTTACGTTCATTCCCTTATGGAACACAAAAAGGAAATGATGAACAAGGTCGGCAAACTTTTATAATTAAAAAGGGCATCTATTGCCGTAATAGATACCCAAATATTTATATTATTATATCAAAAAAATGTGAATAAATCAATACATAATGCCATATTGAAGAAAAATTCCGTCCAAAAACTTCTATTTTTTATTTTTTAGATGAACCTTTCCTTGTAAAAAGTTCGCCTATTACGGCAATAGGTGAACTTTTTTGCTGATATTTTTTCACCTATAAGCCAACAACCGACACACCATTGATTTTTAGGAGGCATTATATGGAAAAAGAAAAGGTTTTGTCTACCTTATGGAGTTTGCGTGCTGGATTGTCTATTATATCTATGCAAAAAGATAAGACGGATAAATGTGCAGCCATTATTGAAGATTGCGAACATCGTCCATCTCAAGTTGATAAAAAGTTAAAAGAAGAATTATCGCACAAAAAGAACCTATACAAATTAGAACAAGAGTGTGCTACACATAAGTTTTCTTTTTGGGGAGACATTTTACGTCCATTACTTAAAACTTCGGCGTGGATGATACTTTTGGTATGTAGCACGCTGTTGTTTGCGGCTCCTGCGCTTGCCTGTGCGGGACTTTCCATATATACATTATTTGCAGAATATCACGAACATTCAGTATTGATGTTTATTGGTGGATTGGTTGGATTTGGAGCTTTGGGAATTGGCGGCGTGGCGTTAATTCTTTGGATTGGTTCTCGTTTATGGGAAAATGTGACTTTTTATATGGATGACCTTAAATTCCCTTGGAAAGTAAAAAAAGATAAAGTTTTCGCGATAGAGAGGATGATACCCCATTATCAGAAACAAATTCAAGAATTAGAAGAACAAATAAGAAAGCAAGAAGAAGGCATCAGTTCAGCAAAACCAACAATCCAAAAGAAAAAAGAGGAAATTATTCAATTATCAAACACATCTTCACAACTATACAAAGCATTAGTTAAACAATATGGTATGGTTCTTGATATTCGAGATTGGCAACATTTGGATTTAATTATTTTTTATTTTGAAACCGGCAGAGCAGATTCCCTTAAAGAAGCGTTGCAGCTTGTGGATAGACAAGTGCAAACAAACACCATTGTAAATGCGATATATAGTGCTTGTACTGAAATTTGCAACACGATAAAAATAAATACTGATCGTCTCGGTGCGCTTATGGCGGAAGGTATGTTAGCAATATCTTCTCAAATTAGCGACTTAAAAGCAACTCAATTATCACAAATGAAAGAGTTAATAGATAGCCAGACAATGTTAGTTGCATTACAAAAAAAATCTAATCAAAACAGTATGCAACTTATGGAAGACTGTCGATATTTAACAACTCTTGCCGAGCAAGGCGAAATTCGTAGAAGAAACAACGCTTAAAACAATGTTGGATATATACCGAGTATCATTCATAGGACACCGTGAGATTTGGCGTCATCGTGAAGTTGACGAAGCTCTTGAGAAAGTTATTTATGACTTGCTTTATAGCAAAGAATACGTTGAGTTTTACGTTGGTAGAAACGGCGATTTTGATATAATGGTAGCTTCTGCTATAAAACGAGTTCAAAAGGAGTTCGGCAACCACAATAGCTCACTTATACTTACTCTCCCATACCCTGTAAAAGATATGGAATTTTACGAAGATTATTACGATGAAATTATAATCCCCGTTGAAAGCAAAACGCACTATAAGGCAGCTATTACGGTACGCAATCAATGGTTAATCGACAACACAAATTTGCTGATCGCTTACGTTATAAACGACAGCGGCGGTGCTTATCAATGCTTGAAGAAAGCAGAAAAAAAGAAAATGAACATTCTTCGTCTTTGTGAAGAACGTTCAGATTAGAAAATGGTATCTTGGCAACACTAACGAACATATTTTTTCGGGTATCACGATATGTATGGATACGGCGTTCCGATTTTATTCCGAACAGCTTTGAAGTCTTATCGTTAGTCCCGTACAACATTTATTGTAGTGGACTGCCTGATGCGCCCCGGCAGCCGAAAACTGTCGGGGTTTTCTTTTGAAAACAATAAG
>SVHQ01000159.1 GCA_015055785.1 Clostridiales bacterium
TGATTATCGGCGGCGAAGTAATTAAAGATTTAATTAAATAATATAAGAAAATGAAAACCCACCGCTATGTGCAAGCCACAGCGGTGGGTGATTTTTATTGGGGTTACTTTATTCTTCCAAAACATCGGAAGTGGGTTTGATTAAAATGCGTTCGTTTAATTTGTTTTCCGCTTGCGCATATTCCGTTTCCGTAATGACGCCATCTTGTTGTAAGGATTTTAAGCATTTCAAGGTCGTTTGTATATCCGTGCGCAGATATGCGCCGTAAACATTCCCTTCTTCGCGATAACCCTTCATTTTTGCATATAGTTTTTTGAAAATCTTTTCCTTTTCGTACAAGATTAACAAAACCCCGATAATGATTAAAACAATGCTCATCACCTGCGAGGGGGAAAGTGCAAAGCCTGTCGAACCGCGATTATCGCCGCGTAAAAATTCCACGCCAAAACGGAAAATCCCATACCCAAAGCAATACATTTTTAAAAAATGCGGTCTTAATTTCTTATAAAAAATCATCATGGAAGCGAACATGAATAATTCAAATGCTGCTTCAAACAATTGCGTAGGGAAAAGGGGTAAGCTTTTGCCACTACCATCCAAGGCAGGGTGGGTTAAGGCTGCATTGCTGCCAGCAGGGAACTGCACGCCTAAAAAGCTATCCGTCACGCCGCCGTAACAGCAACCGCCGCAAAAACAGCCGATACGTCCAAAACAATGTCCCAAAGCGATTGCAGGAATTAACAAATTGAAATAGAACAAAGCGTTGCCTTTAATGCGCGGACAGAAGAAATGTATGCCCACAATCATAACGGGGAACGCGCCTAAAATGCCGCCGAGCCACGTAATGCCGCCGAGGACGATTTTGCCTCTTGCAATCGAGTGAAAAAGGGAATTAAATGCAAAAGCAAACAAATACAAAGCCACCAAGCCCACAGCGCAAACGATTAAAATGCGATTGGTGATTTTTTGAGAAACCTTTTCCTTTTTTTCTAAAATGAAAATGGTAAGTAGGGTGAAAGCAATCAAACCCAATAAAATCATCAAAGCAAACATAGGGATACGAAAGACCCCGATTTTTAAAAAAGGTAACATATCAAAACCTGCCTTTACGCATACAAATTATCCGTCAATGCCACGTGCGCTCGTGATTTCTATCGTATAAGATGCGTCTGCATTTTCATAATTACTTGCTGTATGAGAGGCACCGGTGGGGGTGAGTTTTTCGCTTGTTTTTATGTTCGAGTTATGTACTCTATAAACGTCAAAGATTTTACCGTTAGGCTGTGCGTACGTGGTGAAAACAAATTCTACATCCGAAAAATCCTTCAAAAAGACGATTTCAAATTGGAGTGTTGCCATAGAACCCTCGCTATCCTCTGCTGATAAATTGATAATGGTGTAATCCACGCCTTCAATAAGGTCTCTTGCGGCGGACATGCAACCCATATTCGGCACTTCCGTAATGCTGGGATCGGAAGAGTTACTGTCAGAAGAGCTGCCGCCGTTATTATTCGAGCCACCACCAGTAGAACAGTCGGCTTTTAGCATACCGCTACAAATTTCAGTGCAAAGAGCGAGGTTACAATCAAACCAGCAGGTTAAACAACCGGCGGGGTCGGTACAATCATAAGTGCCTTCGCCTATTTGGCAATGCGAGCAAGATTCATTGCAGGAAGCTGTACATTGTTGTGTGCAGTCATCGGTGCATTGCCCAATGCAACCGCCAATGTCAATAACACCGTCACCGTTACATGCGGCACAATCGCTGGAAGAGCCACCGCCACCGCCTCTTGTGCTTGCCGTATTGCTCGTTTGACAACCGCTTATCGCAATCGCACCAAACAAAAGGGCAAAAACGGCTGTTAAAACCATACTTCTCTTCATCGCATTTTCCTCCTAAATTAAACTCAATCAAACCAAATCAAAGTTGATAACTCAAAATTCTTATAAAGGATGCGCCATGATACGTTCAAGTGTAATATAATACGCGTCCGCTGTTGCATCGGGAACAGTGAAGGAATGCTCGAAGGTCTCTCCTGCTTTGTAGGTGTAAGAGGTGTCCCAAGAGTAAGTATCAACGGTTTCATTCGTGGCTTTTTCTTTCAAAGCCAAGATAATGTCCGGATGCTCCACGTCTTTTAGTAATGTAATTTTTGCGCTAAGACCATTATATTCAATGGTATAATGAACGTTTTCTGTTAAACGATAAACATTAATAAATCCGGGGGAACTGGCGGAACAATTCCCTTCCTTAATATCGTTCGCTATGCTTGTTGTGCATTCAGAGCAAAAGAAAAAGCCAAAATCAACTCCGCATTGCATACAGCCCTCGGGATTGGTGCAATCATAAAATTTACCATTAAATTCAAAGCTCGAACAATTATCTTGGCAAAACTCTTGGCAATTATCCCGACAGTCTTGTTGTTTGCCGCCACTACTCGTGCTTGCCGTGGCATTCGTTTGACAACCGCTTATCGCAATCGCACCAAACAAAAGAGTAAAAACGGCTGTTAAAATCGTACTTCTCTTCATAATATTTCCTCCTAAATTAAGGCAATACAACAAACCTATGCTACTATATAAACATATTATAACACAAAATTGGTATTTTGTCAATAGGGAAATAAAAATACCGTTGCCCAAAAAAGGACAACGGTAAAAGTCTGTTTTTTGTAAAATGAGGCACCCATGTACGAGTTTATTGATCTGTTGGCACCTTTTCAATGTCGTAAGGGGTGCTTTGGTAAACGAAATAATTCAGCCAATTGGAGAATAATAAATGCGCATGTCCGCGCCAAGAAACGAGAGGGGGCTGCGTCGCGTCATTATTGGGGAAATAATTAACGGGTATTTTGATAGGTTTGCCTTGCGATAAATCGCGCAAGTACTCATTTTTCAACGTGTCCGCGTCATATTCCGAATGTCCAGTAATGAAAATTTGTCTGCCGTTCTTGGTGGTGATAGCATACACGCCCGTTTCCTTAGAGGAAGCTAAAATTCTCAAATCCCACACCTTTTCAATATCTTCGCGAAGTACGGTGGTGTGACGGGATTGCGGCACCATAAATACGTCGTCAAAACCGCGGAATAGAATGGACTTTTTATATTCCACTGTATGCGGAAACACGCCAAACATTTTTTCGGGTACGTCACGTTTTTGAATGCCATAATGATAGTAAAGTCCCGCCTGCGCTCCCCAGCAAACGTGAAAAGTGCTGTGTACGTGTGTTTTGCTCCATTCCATAATTTCACAAAGTTCCTGCCAATATTCCACTCCCTCAAAAGGCAGATGTTCTACTGGCGCACCCGTGATAATCATACCGTCGAAATTACGGTCTTTTACGTCGTCGAAGGTCTTGTAAAAAGCAAGCAAATGGTCTTCGGCGACGTTTTTAGATTGGTGGGATTTTGTGTGAATCAGCTCCATTTCCACCTGCAGGGGGGAATTACCGAGAAGTCGCGAAAATTGCGTCTCTGTCTCGATTTTTTTTGGCATAAGATTTAAAATAAGTATTTTCAAAGGACGGATATCCTGCGTGATAGCACGCGTTTCCGTCATTACGAAAATATTTTCTTCCGTCAGTGTTTTAACGGCGGGTAAATCGTTAGGGATTTTAATAGGCATAAGTGTGCTCCAATAATGAAATAGGGATTAAAGTGTGCTGAGCGCCTGCGCAATGTCGGCAATCAAATCCTCGTGATTTTCAAGGCCGCAGGAAAGACGAACCAAATCGCCCGGTACGCCTGCTGCGATTAATTCTTCTTCGTTCATCTGTCTGTGTGTTGCGCTTGCAGGGTGTAAACAGCAGCTACGCGCATCCGCAACGTGCGTTTCGATTGCGATAATATTCAACGCTTTCATAAATTTTTCTGCCGCTTTTCTGCCGCCTTTCACGCCGAAACTTACTACGCCGCAAGTGCCTTTGGGCATATATTTTTGTGCTACATCATAATAGGAATTGGATTTAAGACCAGGATAATTTACCCAGCTAATCTGTTCGTTTTCTTCCAAGAATTCCGCCACTTTTTGCGCGTTAAGGCAATGTCTTTCCATGCGCACGTGCAAGCTTTCCAAACCAAGATTCAGATAGAAAGCACTTTGAGGGGATTGTGTGCAACCGAAATCTCGCATGAGTTGTGCGGTTGCCTTGGTGATATATGCACCTTCCAAACCGAACTTTTTCGCATAGGTTATGCCGTGATAGCTATCATCGGGAGTGCAAAGACCGGGGAATTTATCCGCGTGCGCCAACCAATCGAATTTGCCCGAATCCACGATACAACCGCCCACAGCCACGCCGTGACCGTCCATGTATTTGGTCGTCGAGTGTGTGACGATGTCCGCACCAAACTCAAAGGGGCGGCAATTGATAGGCGTTGCGAA
>SVHQ01000160.1 GCA_015055785.1 Clostridiales bacterium
CGAACGGGGAATGCGGAACGTTTGCAGGCGGATTTATGAACGTGCGCGTGGTGACGCCTAAGTTTATGCCGATGGCAAATACGACGTGGATGACTTCAACGTACGTTACGTATGCGCGAAACGACGAACGTTATTTTGGTGCGTATTACAACGATTCAGTGCCAGCAAATACCGCGTATTGCAAGATTTATGCGAATACGAACTTAGAAGGCGCGAAGCCGGAATTATTTGGCGCAGTACTTTGGTTTGACGAGTATGTGAACTTTGCTTGGTGTTACTATGCACGTAGCGATTTGGCAACGGGCGGTGTGTTCCGTTATAATTCGTCAAGTGAAATTGATCAAGCGCAAATCGGTTCTTGGACAATATCAGGGGAATGGAATCCTATCGAAGAGTGAATTCCAAGATAAAGGAAATGATGAAAAATAAATTAAGTTTATTAAATGTAGGTTCATACTATTTTGGGGGCTATCCCTCCAAGATGGTGGACTATACGATTAAAAATCAATTATTAGATGAAGAAACGTGGAAGTTATTTGTAAATCAATTTCGCATTCATTCGGATACGGATAAAGATTGGCGCGGTGAATTTTGGGGTAAAATGATGCGTGGCGGTAGCCTTACTTATCATTTGACCAAAAACCAAAATCTGTATCAAGTTTTAACAAATTCCGTGAAAGATTTATTGAGCGTACAAGAGGCTGACGGAAGAATTTCCTCTTATCCTAAGGATATTGAATTGCAAAGCTGGGATATGTGGGCAAGAAAGTACGTGATGCTCGGGCTTATCTATTATTATGATATATGTAAGAGTATTCGTCTGAAAAAGAATATTCTGATAAGCTTGACAAAACAAGCGGATTATATTATTGCGCATGTAGGTGAGGGCGAAGGTAAAAAAAGTATTTTTGCAACGTCTGCAAATTACGGTGGTTTGAATTCTTGTTCTATTTTAGAAGCGTTTGTGAAGTTGTATAATTTAACAAATGAAGAAAGGTATTATGATTTTGCAACGTATATCGTCGAAAGCGGTTTTTGTGAAGATATGAATCTTGTGGAACTTTGTCAAACCAAGCAAAAGTTCCCTTATAAATTCACGCATCCCAAAGCTTATGAAATGATGAGCTGTTTCGAAGGCTTGTTAGAATATTCCAAGTTGAAAGACAACGAAAAATATCTGCAACCCGTTATCAATTTTGTGGATATGTTATTAGAAACAGATTACACGATTATCGGCAGTAGCGGTTGCACGAGCGAGTTTTTGGATAATTCCACGGAAACGCAGACGAAATATACGGATGATATATTGCAGGAGACTTGCGTAACCGTCACGTTGATGAAGTTGTGTGCAAAGCTGTTGCTGTTGACGGGCAATGCAAAATATGCGGACGTTATAGAGCGTTCTGGTTATAATGCATTGTTTGGTGCGGTGAACAACGAAAATCAAACAATGGAAAAGACCGAAGGTCGGGTATGGACGTTAGATGGAATGTATACCGTTCCGCACGAGCCGTTTCCCTTTGACAGTTATAGTCCATTGATAGCGCAAAAAAGAGGCAGGGTGATTGGTGGCTTTAAGGAACTGCAAGATGGGCGTTCCTATGGTTGCTGTGCTTGTATCGGTAGCGCTGGAACAGCGATTTTTGGCTTGACGAGCGTATTACAAAACGACGATACAATCTATTTTAATTTATACAACGATTGTAAAGTAAATACGGTAATAAACAATACGAAAGTTTCCTTGAAAATGGTTGCCGACGTATATGGACGGAAGGGGACTACATTGTTTATTAAAGGCGCAAATCAGGCGTTTACTTTGATGTTCCGTGTCCCCGAATGGGCGAAAAAATCCTTCCGAGTTTATATAAACGGTTGGAAAACGGATAACGTGGAAAAAGACGGATATATTCGCTTGGATAAGCGTTGGGAAAACGAGAAAATTCAAATTAAGTTCGATTTATCCGTAAGAGCGGTTGTAAAAAATGAGAAAGTGTCGTTTGTGCGTGGCCCAATCGTGCTTGCGCGTGACGAAAGATTAGGCGATGTCGAAAAACCTTTGCGATTAACGGTCAAAAATGGACGAAAAATTCCTTATGCGTTTGTGGAAAATTCTTTGTTTAATACAAACGAAACCTTAGGGATTGAAACGGAAGACGGCGTACTTCAATTATGTGATTATTCGCAGGCAGGGAAGAATTACGACGAAGAAAATTGTAAAATAACCATATGGAATGATATGGCAAAATAAAAGAAGGAGAAACAGTATGAAGCAAATTAAGAAAAAATTAATTCTTTTAATGATGTGTTTATGTGTAACCTTTGGGGGGGCTGCTTGCGATTTGTTTGACATGCCTTCTGGGGATGATAGTGGGGTGACAGAAAGTAATAGCAATAACAGTTCAAGTGACGATTGCGCACATAGCGGCGGTACGCCTACATGTACGGAAAAACCTACATGCTCTATTTGCGGAGAAAAATACGGCGAAGCCCTTAACCACGCTTATGACGTAGAAAATATTGCTTGGGCTTGGGTTGACGATGGTTCGAGTGCAACGGCAACGATTACTTGTAAGAATGATGCGACGCATAAGGTAGAAAAAACTGCTACAATTACGAGTGAAATCACCACGTCTGCTGGTTGTGAAGAAATGGGTACAACTACGTACACCGCAACGATTGAGCATGATGGAACTACGTATACAGCGACGAAAGCCGTTCAGGACGTTGCAGTAAAGCAGCACGCTTACGACGTAGAAAATATTGCTTGGGCTTGGGTTGACGATGGTTCGAGTGCAACGGCAACGATTACTTGTAAGAACGATGCGGAGCACAAGATTGAAAAAACGGCTACGATTACGAGTGAAATCACCACGCCTGCTGGCTGTGAAGAAATGGGCACAACGACGTACACCGCAACGATTGAGTATAACGAAACTACGTATACAGCTACGAAAGCCGTTCAGAACGTTGCAGCAACGCAGCACGATTACGACGTACAAAATATTGCTTGGGCTTGGGCAGACGACGGTTTGAGTGCAACGGCAACCATCACGTGTAAGAACGATGCGGAGCACAAGATTGAAAAAACGGCTTCAATTACGAGCAAAATTACCACGCCTGCTGGTTGTGAAGAAATGGGTACAACGACGTACACCGCAACCATTGAGTACGATGGAAATACGTATACGGCTACGAAAGACATTCAGGATATTGAAGCAAAGAAGCACGCTTATGGTGCTTGGGACAGCAACGGTGATAATACGCATACAAGGGTTTGTGAGAATGATAGCGAACATACCGAAACCTTAAACTGTAACGGAGGTGCGGCTACCTGTCAGGCGAAAGCAGTTTGCGTTGACTGTGGCAAAGAATACGGTGATTATGCCGACCATGACGTACAGTGGGTAAAAGACGATGCAGAAAAAGACGTTAAGAAATGCGCTGCGGAAGGCTGCAACAAAGTTGAAAAGGAATTCATCAAGACGGTTACTGCGGAAAATCAAGAATTGATGGCAACGAATAATGCGGCGGTGCTTGACGTTGCGGGTTGCAGTGCATATGAAAGCGTTGTAAGTATTATGCTTGGAACAGTCAGCTTGGGCACGAATCCTTCCGTGATTGACTTAACGCAAGTTACGGACAAGGCATTGCACGGCGTACAGACGATTATCTTGACCGTAAAGGATACAGAGGGTGAAACGCATGAGGTTTCCGTTCCCGTAACCATCGTTACGCAAATGGTTTCCACGGCCCAGGAATTGTATGACATTACCAGAACTGCAACGGATACCACAAACAATGCGATTTTCGGCTATTATAAATTAGCAAACGATATTAATTGTACAGCAGCTCCCTACTGGGCAGGTTTCAATAATAGCGTAAGCTTTGACAATAACGAGATTGCAGGCTTCCGCGGAACGTTGGACGGCGACGGACACACACTTACGGGCTTTATTCACGCAAACGGCTTGTTTGGTCAAGTGAATTTTGGCGCGACGATTAAGGATATCACTTTCGTTTCTACGAAAAACACGGGTTCTGCTACGGCGGTGATCGGCAACGCATCCAAAGGTACAACGTATGAAAACGTAAACTTCGTATTGTACAATAGTGACGGTACGAAATATCCTAAGAGCGTAATTTTTGCACAGGGTTGGGCAAACGTGATGAAGGGTGTAACCGTTAAGGTGTACGCAGGTGCGGACAGTACTAGCGAATATGCAGATGTTGGTTCGTTGTTTGGTAATTGGCATTGGATTGCAGGTACGACTTATGCGGATAAATACGAAAACGTAATGGTATATTGCGCTTCGCT
>SVHQ01000161.1 GCA_015055785.1 Clostridiales bacterium
TGAAATGAAAGAGGGAAAATATCCCGATGGCAGCAAGTGTTTACGTGCAAAAATTGATATGGCTTCGCCCAACATGAACATGCGCGACCCCGTTATCTACCGTATTTTGCGCTGCACGCATCACCGCACGGGCGATAAATGGTGTATCTATCCCATGTACGATTACGCGCATCCCATTTGCGACTATTTGCAAGGTGTTACGCATTCCCTCTGCACCCTTGAATTTGAAGACCATAGACCGCTCTACGATTGGGTGGGCATCAACCTTGGTTTCTCGCCCAAACCCCGTCAGATAGAGTTTGCAAGGCTCGCCGTAACAAACATGGTGATGTCCAAGCGTTATTTGAAACGCCTTGTGGAAGAAAATCACGTTCACGGCTGGGACGACCCCCGTATGCCGACGGTGACGGGACTGCGCAATCGCGGGGTACCGCCCGAAGCGCTTTTGGATTTCTGCACGAAAATTGGTATTGTAAAGGCTAATTCCGAATGTCAGCTTTCTTATTTAGAGGCTTGTATTCGTGACAATCTTAACGAAAATGCAGAACGTGCCATGGCGGTGTTGGAGCCGTTGAAAGTGACGATTACTAATTACGAAGGGGAAGAAATGCTGGAATCGGCAATTCATCCTTTAAAGCCTGAATTGGGCACTCGTCAAGTGGCTTTTTCAAACACGGTATATATTGACAGAGCCGATTTCGCCATGGTGCCTCCGCCTAAATATCAACGTTTAAAGCCAGACGGTTACGTGCGTTTGAAAGGCGCGTATATTATTCACTGCGACGAAGTGATTACGGACGAAAACGGCAACGTTGTGGAATTGAAATGTTCGTATATTCCCGAAAGCCGTTCTTCTAACGATACCAGCGGCATTAAAGTGAAAGGTACGATTCAGTGGGTTGACGCAAAGACGGGCGTTGACGCGGAAATCCGTAAATACGCACCACTTTTGAAAGACGCCGAATATGTAGGGCAGGATTTCACGGAAAGAATGAATCTCGACAGCGAGCATATCTTCTACGGCAAAGCAGAACCGTATTTGAAAGAAAGCGTAGACGGCAAGCCTTTCCAATTGATGCGTGTAGGGTATTATAAAAAATGCGTCGATGAAAAGGGTAACCTTGTGTTGTCGGAAATTGTATCCTTAAAGGATAATTTCAATAAATAAGAAAATAAACGTAGGTGTGCACAAATCAAGCGCACGCGTATAAAGTACGAGCAGCGCTGCCTTGCGAAAAGCTTTGGCAACGCAAAAAAAAGGAGAGGAAATATGATTCCTTTAAATTTGATTTTGTCAGCGGAGAATAATCTCATAAGCAAAGCCCCTCAATTGGTGGCTTGCGCTTGCGCGATTATTTTGTTGGCGGCATTCTTTTACGGCTTTGCAAAAGGCTTTAAACAGGTTGGCTGGGAATGGATGACCTGTTTGGCGGCTTTTGTGGGCTTTGTATTCTGTGATAAATTGTTAAAAGAGAAAGGATTGGCTTTAAAGATGCCCGAAATCCCCGGCATGAGCAAAAGCGCACTGACAACACTGATTATAGCATTCACCTGTCTTGCAATCATGTTGCTTGTGTACGGTTTGTTCTGTGCTGCTTTCCGTCCGAGAAGAGTGTGGCGTAAGAAGAGTAAAAGACTCTTTAAAAAGGAACAGCAATCGGGTTCAGGCGATGGCAATCCCGAGCATTTGGTTTGGAAAAACTGTGCGCCTCCTAAATTCTACGGCAGATTCTGGGGCAGTATCGTTTGCTTGGTGAATACGGCGGTTATTTTGGCTTTGGTTGTGTCGGCGTTGTTGTTCTTCGTCAGCGCAACGGCAATTTCCGAAACGGCATGGGGAAGCGTGTTAAATGTTAAAATTACAGACCTTGCTTTGAAATATGCCAAGCTTTACGCCATGGATTTCATCACCATCTGCATTCCGTTCTTTGTGGCTTGTTATGGCTATAGACGCGGTTTGGTGGGCAGCTTGCGTACTATCATTATGAAAGTGGGTAGTGTTGTTGTATTGGCGTTATCGTTTGGGCTTCCTTTTGTTGCAGGCTCTATTCCAGGAGAAGTGAACTTTATCGCTAAGCTGGTAAGCCGTTGTACGGCAGTCATTGGCAACGTACCCGATATGTTTAAAGGCTTGTTGGGGCAGTTATTGGCAGGTGTGTTCCTCTTAATCGTCTTTGGTGCAGCTTTCGCATTTTTAAACTATTTGCTTGGCAAATATCACAACATAATTAAAAACGGCAAAGCAATTCGCGTAATCGACGGTGTAACCTCTTGCTTCTTGTATTTCATACTCGGCGTGATTATTAGTGTACTTATGTGGGCGGCGTTGTATGCATTGGATGTAACTGGTATTTTCAACGTTACGGAAATCATCAGCGAAGATGCGTCTATTGCAAAAGAAATGTTGGGCTTTGTAAAGACGTTTATGGACAAGGTATTGGCACCGTTTATGCGTCCCGTTCAATAATACCTTATTATAATAATGTAATATATAATTATGTAGGCAGACTTTTAACAGTTTGCCTATTTTTTTATAAAGAAACCCCACAGATGGTTTTGTGGGTTCAAAAATGGAGAAACTTGTCGAAAATAGTTTTCACGTGAAGCAATCTTTTTTTATAATCCCGTCAGGTGGTTTTTACCGAATAAAAGTAAGGGGAGCGGAGCGTTGTTTTGTATATTGTCACAAAATTCCTTTACAAGAGTTTGTGCAAAAATAACGGCTTTATCGAATAACGTATCCGCGTCGTCATTTCGTAAAAGATTGGGGTTGGCAGGGTAATGCCACTGCCTTTTTTCATGGTTTATTGCGTATTCAATGTAGGCGTTTTTTTTATTGCTAAAAATGGCAGACGAGATAGGGGGGTATGCGTTGAATAAGAAAATTGCACGCGAAAAGTGCGATTTTATCAAGGGTGAAAAACCTGCTTTTTTGGCGATGGCGGAAAAGAGAATGTACAGTTCGGTTTCTTCGTCACGAGAGGGTTTTTGAAATAAAATTTCACGGGGCAGACCTTGCAAGAGAGGTTTAAAATACCAATCCAATGCTCCCTCCAAACGGGAGTGTTTTGTATAGGATTTTCCCGTCATCGCGTAAACGTAGGGGTGAAATGTCGCGTCGGCGGCGTAGTGGGTGAGATAGCCAACGGCATAGGCGAAAAGAGCGTGGCTGTGCTTTGAAAATTTCTTTAAAAGTTGGAAAGCTTCATAACCGCCCGCTCGATGTAAATAAGAGCCTAAATTGGGCTGTTTTTCCCCTAAAACACGGTAAAAAAAGCAGAAATCCGCCCCTTGTGAACCGAAATAATAAAGGGGCAGGAAAGGGGATATTTTTTCTTGTATATGCGAAGGCAGCTTTTGAAAAAGCGCATAGGCAACGGCATAATGGGTGTAAATAGCAGGCATAAAAATAGTATGAGAAAAAGAATAAGAAACATAACAGTTCTCTTTAAAGAAACAATAAAAAATATGCGTTGAAACTTATTCAACGCATACCTGCCCCTATCGTTTTTGTCGATTTTATTCAAATTGATTTGCTAAAATATCAGCCGTGAGGCGAGCGAGGTTCATATCGCTTCCGTCCATTTTCGCGCCGTCTTCTTTGGAAAGTACGGCAACCGCACCAAGGCAATCCCCGCCTGATACAATCGGCACGATAACTTGCGCTGTGATACCTTCTTCACGCGTGTTGGTGATGGGTAAAATATCACCGCCTTCTGCGGCATTGGCGATATAACTGCGTCTTTCGCGCATAATTCTATCCATATCTTCGGAAAGGGGTTTCCCGTCCAAATCCTTTTTACCGTCCCCAAAAGCGTGTAAAATTCCGTCTGTATCGCAAATGACGGCGAGTTTACCGCTGAGGTCGTTCAAAGAACGTGCAGTGGCTTTACTGAACCTTTCCAATGTGGCGATAGGGGAATATTTTTTGAGCATAAGTTCGTCACGGTCGGTAAAGATCTCCAAGGGGTCGCCCTCTTTAATGCGGAGTGTACGACGGATTTCCTTGGGGATAACGACTCTGCCGAGCTCATCAATTCTTCTAACAATTCCGGTTGCTTTCATAAAGTTTCCTCCATTTACAGATATTGTGTGATGGGGGAGGAAATAATATACATACAAAAAGGGGATAGTAAAATTTTTTTTAATTTTTTTTAAAACGAGGATAAAATGAGTTGACAAACAAAAAGCATTAGGCTATAATAATTTCGTTAATGCGGTCGTGGCGGAACTGGCAGACGCGCAAGACTAAGGATCTTGTGGGTAACTCCATGCAGGTTCAATTCCTGTCGACCGCACCAAGTCTTAATA
>SVHQ01000162.1 GCA_015055785.1 Clostridiales bacterium
ATGCGGACATTACGGGGCCTTCTATTCCGCATATGTTTGGCGTGACGGAACGCATGACCGGCGATGAGAACGGCATTAATACGGTGCTTTCACCCTCCGGGATGCAGATGGTTTCGATGAATCTTTTGCTTGATGATGAGAGTTCGCCCGTGATTTGGCGCGGTATGGTTATTTCAGGGACAGTTATGCAATTCTGGACAGACGTGATTTGGCGTGACGTGGATTTGCTCTTTATCGATATGCCTCCAGGAACAGGCGACGTACCTCTCACCGTATTTCAAAGTATTCCTATTGCTGGGATTGTTATTGTGACAACACCGCAGGATTTGGTGAAAATGGTAGTAGAAAAAGCGGTGAATATGGCGAAAATTATGAATATTCCCGTGCTTGGTTTGGTGGAAAATATGAGCTATCTTTCCTGCCCCGATTGTGGCAAGAAAATAGAGATTTTTGGCACGAGTAAAGCGCAGAGAATTGCGGATGAGTTCGGCATTCCCTCGATTGCTCAGATGCCTTTAGATTCACGTATTTCAGCTTTGGCAGACGCAGGGCGAATCGAGGATTATGACGGCATGGACGCGTTGAAAGACATTTTTATGCAAATTGAAAGTGCGCAAACCAAAAAAGCAGAATAAACTTGATATAATTTAGGCTTATAATAGTATCTAAATATAATAAAGACGTAGCATACAGCGGAAGAAAATATGAGTTATTTTACTGAAAAACTAAAAGTAGAGGGAAAAATTAAAAAGCTGAAAATCATTTTAGCGATTATTCTTTCTGTTCTTTTGTTAGGACTTATTATATTTTCCGCTTTTGTTCCGCCGTTTACTTGGAAATATCACGTTTCCAAACCCAAGATTGGTAAGCGCTTGGATGGTGAATTGCGGCTACATTTTTTAGACGTGGGGCAGGGTGACGCGACGTTGATAGAATTGCCCGACGGCAAGATTATGTTGATTGACGGTGGCGATGGTGAAGCAAGCACGGCGAAACACATTATGCGTTATTTAAACGCGTTGAAAATTAAGACGATAGATTATTTGTTGCTTACGCACGCTGATTCCGACCATTGTGGTGCTTTAGACGTTGTATTGGAATGTAAAGAGGTGCAGAATGTGTTTCTTCCAAACGCCAAAGAAACAGTGAACACGGAGTATGCACAATTTAGTGCGGCATTGTTAAAAGAAGAGTGCAACGTAACCTTTTCCTCGCGAAAGATTGTTTTAGATGGTGCGGGAGGATATCCATATACGCTTTCTTTTCTGTATCCCTACTCTTTAGATGTGGAAGAGGGGCACGAACAGCAGGAAGAAAATAACGATTCCTCGGCGGTTGTTTGGTTGGATTATCAAGGCGTTAGCACGCTTTTTATGGGCGATGCGCCTATGGAAATCGAAGAGATATTAATACGCGATGACCATTTGGGGTTGTTTGAATCTCGCGGTGTGGATTTGTCGTCAACGGAAATATTGAAAGTGGCGCATCATGGCAGTCAATATTCTACGGGCGTGGAATTTTTACAGCATTTGAATATTGAAACGGCTGTTATTTCTTGTGGTGAGGGGAATTTATACGGACATCCGACAGTGGAAGTTTTAGAACGTTTACAAGCCGTAAATGCAAATATTTATCGCACGGATAAAGATAAAGACGTTGTCATCACCATTTCGACTGACGGAAAATATACAACGGATTTTATAGCTTAAAAGGATGAAAAATCTAAAAATGTCATAGGCATGTACGCGTTGAATTAAATTATAAAAAAACGATTGTTCAAAAACGAGCAGTCGTTTTTTTGTAAAAAATATAAAGAAAACATGAAAGCTGTTTATTTATATAACTAAAAATGGATACCACTAATTAAAATAACTGTTAAAAATTGTTTTTTTATCAGATAAACACAGATTTTCACTGCATTTTCATTGTAATATGCGGAAAAATTTGCTATAATATTAATATTAAAATCGGTTATTATATCCTCGAGATGTAAAATAATAATTTTACATACGTTTATAAGAGAAAAAAGCAGGACGAGCATGGAAGCGATTAAATTTAACAAAGTACATTTTGCTTACGAATCGGATAATGAAGAAACAAACGACGTGTTTTCCACGGACGTTGCTTTTTCATTGAAAGGGATCGATTTTTCCGTAAAGCAAGGTGAGTTTGTGGCGGTGCTCGGGCATAACGGCAGCGGTAAATCTACTTTGGCGCGTTTAACAAACGGTCTTCTTTCTCCTGATAGCGGTGATATCCAAGTGCTGGGTTTGAGCGTAAAAGATGAGGAAAATCTGTTTGAAATTAGAAAACAAGTAGGGATAGTGTTTCAAAATCCAGACAATCAAATGGTGGCTTCCATTGTTGAGGACGATATCGCGTTCGGTCCAGAGAACGTTGGTGTTCCAAGGGAAGAGATAGGGGAACGGATAACGTTTGCATTAGATGCAGTGGGCATGTCAAGCTTTAGAAATTCCACGCCATCTCGTCTTTCCGGTGGGCAAAAACAGCGTATTGCGATTGCAGCTGTCTTGGCTTTAAAACCGAAAATTATGATTCTTGACGAAGCAACAGCAATGCTTGATCCGCGAGGCAGAAAAGAAGTCATGGACGTTGTGTTGCGTTTAAATCGCGAAGAAAACATCACGGTGCTTTTGATTACGCACTTTTCTGAAGAAGCTCTTCTTGCTGATCGTGCAATTGTGATGCATCAAGGCAACATCGTTATGGAAGGCAGACCGCAAGATGTGTTGCGAAGAGGTGAGGAACTGGAGAAATATTCCTTGACGTTGCCTCGTTCCATACGTTTGTGCCGAGAATTAACAGCAGGCGGTTTATCCGTTTCAGATGGGATAACGGCAGAGGAAATATCAAATAATATTTTAAAAGCATTGTCCTTGAAAGATATAGAAAATAAAAAAACAATGGGGGCATGTACGCGTTCAATGCCTTCTGCTTCCCAGTTGTCAGAAGAAATCACGCCGGAAATGGGCCGAGTTTCCTGCCGCAATTTACATTACGTCTATAATGCGCGTTCCCCTTTTGCAACGTACGCGCTTGACGGCATCGATTTGGAAATAAACGCAGGGGAATTTTTCGGTATTATAGGTCATACAGGAAGCGGAAAATCTACTTTTGTACAGCATTTAAACGCGCTTTTAAAACTTCCCACTGCCAATAAAAAATACAAAGAGAAAAAGGTAAAGAAAAATCAAGAGCCGATGAAGAAGACCGTTTTATATGTGGACGGTTTTGATTTGACGGATAAGAATACCGATTTTAAAGAGCTGCGTAGTAAAGTGGGTATGGTTTTTCAATATCCCGAATATCAATTGTTTGCTGAAACGGTGTTTGAAGACGTAGCGTTCGGTTTGAAAAATTTCAAGCAAGACATGACGGAGGCGCAAGTCAAGACGGCTGTGCGCGAAGCCTTGGAAGCCGTTGGATTAAATTACAACGAAATAAAAAAACGCTCCCCGTTCGAGCTTTCAGGCGGACAAAAACGCCGTGTGGCGATAGCGGGTGTGTTGGTTACAAAACCGGAAATTCTTGTTTTAGACGAACCTGCGGCAGGACTTGATCCTCTTGGTAAAGAGGAAATTATGCAGTTGCTGCATAACATTCACGAAAAATGGTGCAAGACAGTAATTATCGTTTCGCACGATATGGACGAAATTGCGGAAAATTGTACGTCAGCGGCAATTTTTTCAGAGGGAAAAATTTTATCGGTGAATGCGCCCAAAGAACTTTTCCATGACGTAAAATGTATTGAAGCGGCAGGCTTGAGCGTACCTTTCATTGCTAAAATTGTGCAACGCTTAGCAGAAAAAGGCGTGGAAATTGATTGTGATTACACCTTGTCGGATTTTGTCGAAAAGATGCTCGCTTTTTATAAAATGGAGGGGGCATGTACGCGATTAACAGAGGGAGGAGAGGCGAATGAGTGATGTTTCTTTCGGGCAGTACTACCCTGCAAATTCCTTCGTGCATAAGTGTGATCCCCGTTTAAAAATTTTATTTTTAATTGTATATATCGTGGCTGTATTTTTAGCGAATAGCTTTACGGCGCTTGGTATATGTGCGTTTGTGTTTATCCTCATCGCAATTTTTTCCAAAGTACCATTTAAAAGTTTACTTCGTTCGGTGAAGGCGGTATTGTTTTTATTGGTGTTTACAGCGTTGCTCAACTTATTTTTCAACCAAGGCGAAACGGTGCTTTTGGAATGGAAGTTCATCAAAATCACGCAAGAGGGCGTGTATGCGGCAGGCTTTTTAGCAATTCGTCTGTTTTTATTGGTGCTTGG
>SVHQ01000007.1 GCA_015055785.1 Clostridiales bacterium
CCCTGTTTTTATTGTCGTACCAGTAACACGTCCATCCTCTAAAGAACCAGAGAAGTAATTGGTACCAGCCGAAACAGTAGAATATAATAAGTAAGGCATATTAGCAACAGGAATAGCGGAGCCAACTTTCTTAACAACAACGGAGAATTCTTTCGTTACGGGATCAACGCCCTCAATGGAAAGGGTAGCCGTAAGCTTAACTGTTGCGTCAGCATCCGTAGGAAGCGTATAAGTTACTTTGCCGCCATCTACAGCTGCGATATCATCATTATCAGAATCCCAAGAAATTACAACGTCGCTGTAATCTTTACCAGCCGTAGCAAGGGCAATCTCGCCATTTTCATAAATTTCTAAATATGTGGAAAGATTTTCTTTTTCCTTTGCAAGCTTTTCACCAGCCGAAATTTCCGGAACATCTTCAGGAAGCATAAGAAGTGCAGGATATTGTTCCGTACCCATGTTTTCAGCTTTCATGTAAGAAGAGTTAGAAGCAGAAATGGTATTAAAGTTGCTATACGTACCAATGAAGAAGGTTTCATGTTCTAATTCTGCAGCCCAACAGCCGATAGGATTATACTTGAAAGGCGTACCTTCAGCAGTCCAAAGAACTTTTGCTCTCCATTTGGTTTCTCCATCTTTTTGATATTCTTCGAGCGTAATATAGGATTTTGTTTCTCCTTTCTTAACATAGAATTTATAGCCGTCATTTGCAACTTCGGCATAAACTTCTGCAGCTTCATCAGGGTTAGCCGTCATAGCAAAGAAGTTTCCATCCATTTCACCCGTTACATACAATGTCTTGTCTGTGGTCTTCTGCTCAAGATACATATAGTATGCAGTGCCTTCTACGGGTTTGCAAAGGTCGTTTTCATCAACGAGTGCAGTGAACGTACAGTTGAAGTCAACTGCCTTAGTAGCAGCATTATCACCGTAGGAAACAGTACCCGTAAGCACGTAAGTAAAGTCAACCGTCGATAATTCGTCAACGTTTACCGTCGTCAAGCCTTCATCGCCTGCCACCAAAGTAACGTTTGTCGTTTCGCTAAGCGACCAAGCTACGTCGTAATAAAGTCCATCATAAAGAATGGTGTTTAAAACCTCGTAGTCAGCAGTAGCTTTGCTGATGGTGTCGATGGTATTCGAATAGAGGGCTTCAGCCGCGCCTTCAAGGTCGAATTCCACCTGCGTGCCGCTTTCACTGTCTTTATTGCCGCCGAAAAACGGAAGATCACAACCAGTTGCAGCAAGACAGCTGAAACAAGTGAGCATAGCAAGAATGCCAGTCAAAAGTTTTTTCATTTTATATCTCCTTTATATAAATTTTTCTTTTTTAATTAATGCACGTTGATATCGTTTGCTGAGAACACCTTAATCTGATATTGATCTTGATCGGTATAGTAATCAATAATACCGTTTACGTCAATCGTTTTGTTAAGGAACTTGTCCTGCGTAATAATGTTATCTGCATCATCTTTTAAAACAACAGTACGAACAATAATTGTCTTTCCGTCTGCTTTACAAGTGAGCGTTATCGCACCGTCATTATCACCGCCGTTACTCGTTGTGTAAGCTTTTTCAACGTAAAGGTTTTCCATGGAAACGTGCGTATAATGCGCTAATTCAAGGAAAGGTTTGGTAAGCGTAACAGACGTTGCTTCGCCATCTTCGTTTTCTTCCATGAAAGTGATAGAATAGCTGTTATTCGTATACAAATCCGCGGTAATTTCGTTGCAAGGTATTTCTACACCTTTCTCCAATACTTGGAAATTTTCAGGGTTCGTCTTATCGTAAGCGTTATAATTAAGGCCAGAAATTTGATAGCCGAATTGGTTGCCAGCCTCGCCAACAATACGTACACGGTAGCCTGTTTGCATATGCTTTTCGCCGGAGAAATTGAAACCATAATATACATACATGCCATAGCTTGTATTCGTTTCTTCATCAAAGCTTTCCACGTAAACGCCTTGTGCATACTGTTTTGTGATGATGCCTTCAAAAGCCACACGTTGACCAAGGTATTTCTCTCTATTCAAGCAAAGTTCTCTTAAATCAAGCTCAATAGCGTTTGCGTAATAGAAATCGGGATCTTTTTCGCCAGAGTGCATATTTAATTTAAAACGAACGGCTTGGTCGATGGCTAACGTACAAGTTTCGCCATAACGGGTTTCCATTGTTTTCGAACCCACAGCTAAGCCGTTTTGGAGCAGTTCGATATTCAGACAACGGTAATCTGTCATTTCGGCATTCTTATACCAAACCCATAAAAGGTATCTTTCGCCCGTAGAGTCCACAGCCCAAGTAGTGCTATCAGCTTCGAGGACGATAGAGGTTGCTTTTTCAAGACGTTCTTTAGTAAAACGAGATGCTTTTTTGCCCCATTCCTCAATTTTACCAGTGGATTCGGGGGTGTTTACAGCAAGATATCTTGCTTTTATTTTACCCGACAAACCAGAGGAAGATACGTTGAAATGTGTGGTGTCGCCGTCGATATGTGTTGCAAATGAAGCTTCCGTTTTTAAAGACGTTACGTCATTCATATCCAATTTGACTTGCGCGGCATAGTCAATTTGTTGCGGTTGATTTTGGTCAGACGAATTGCCACTATCGCAAGCTGCAAACAAGCCGAATGCAGAAACAATCGCTAACAATAATGATAAAATTTTCTTTTTCATAAAGTTTACCTTAAATTGTTTAGATAATTTGTTTAATTATTTGTCGTACGTATTTTTCAAGTTTGTATATGCTTTATCTAATAAGCCTTGAATCATTTCTGCTGCCGTTTTGCCTTCAAGGGGATATTCAAAAGCATTCTTCATAAGCTGATCCATCGTGTCACGCGCATCAGAAGAACCTACGAAAGCAGGGGAAACAAAGTAATAATTATTAGCTGCAAATTCCATCGTCAATTTAACGCTGGCTGCTTGCAAGTTTTCGTTGCCGTATGCTTCGATGCCAAGCGTTTCATTCTTAAGCATAGGTTCGCCTTGTACGTTTGCAAGGAATTCATCAGATGCGTAAACGTCTTCATCTTGAAGAACCGATTGAATCGCACAAGTATAACCGTTGTTCATGGAGAATCTTGCTTGATATTCAAGGCTGGTAGTGATGTATTTTGCAAACAACCATGCAGCTGCCGTTTCTTGATTGTTTTGTTTCTTGAAAAGACAGATGGAAGGCCCTTGCGAAATCATCTTAGGATTTTCAGGATCTTCTTGAGGAATCATAGCAACGCCTACTTCGAAGGGATATGCATCATTTACTTTTTCAGGTCTTTGATAGGTAGCACCTGCGGAAGAACCGATACACATAAAGGATTTCGTTTTAGATTGCGTTGTTTCTTTGAAAAGGTCAGACGTATATTTACCGAAAACAGCTTTCGTTGTTACGTAGTCTTTTTCATACCATTCTCTAAATGTTTTAACAAAGTCACGGTTGGTTTCGTTGTTAAAAGCAAAATGGTTGCCTTTTTCATTCGTTGTGTAGCCGGATTCAAGTTGTTCCGTCATCGTGATAAACCAGTTTGCACCAGAGTCATAACCCAAAGGAATACAGGGATTTGCTGCTTGACCGCCTTCTTTTGCGTTTTCAATTTCAAGAATTTTCTTGCAGGTTTGTTCCATTTCTTCCCACGTAGTAGGCACTTTAAGGTTGTTAGCTTGGAAATAGGTCGCATTATAATACAACAATTCCGTAGATTTCATCAAAGGAAGGGTGTACATTTTATTGTCGCCGTACATTTTGCCTTCTTCATAATAGAAAGGAACGTAGTCATCAATTTGAGCCTGCGTTAAGCCAACTGTTTCTGTCGATCCGTCGTTTTTCGTAACCGTCAAATCACTTGCAATATAGTCGTCAAGCGTAAGAACGGCTTTCGATTTGTTGTAAAGAGCAACGTGGTCGGGATAGCAAGCAGCCAAGGAAGGGCCACGGCCAGTAGAAAGCTCCGTTTTAACTTGGTCACGAATGCCTTCATAATCACCGAAAGATTTGTGGCTAACAGTGACGTTGGGATAAATTTTGTTGAAACTTGTTACGCAATCGTTAACGATGTCTTGAAGTGCAGCACCCATGCTGTGATAGAAAGTAATGGTAACTTTGCTACCATCGTAAGCCGTAACACCTACGTCGCCTGTTTGAATACCGCTAACGCCACCTTTATCGCCGCCGCAAGCTGTAAGCGACAAAGCGTTCACTGCAACAAGCAATGAAGAAGTGAGAGAAAGCAAAATTTTCGTTGTCTTTTTCATAATAAACTTCCTTTATTTTATTTTATTTTTTATTTTATTTTTAGCCTTTAATACCGCTTCTGGATACGCCTTTCATAATATATTTACGAAGGAATACGAACACCAGGAATAAGGGGATGGAAACCATGGTTACAGCCGCCATCTGTAAGGGGATATCGGGTTGTTGGTTGTCCGCAGAAGTAAACGCTTCTCTAAGACCGATGGTGATCAAATAATAATCGGGGTTAGTCGTTGTGAGTTTGGGCCACATATACGTATTCCATGCACCCATCATCTTCAAAATCGTAATCGAAATCAAAGTGGGGAGCGCAAGAGGAATCATTACCTTCCAAAGATATTTGAAATCATTCGTGCCATCTACTTTTGCCGCTAAATACAATTCGTTTGGAATCTGCATAAAGTTTTGTCTTAAAAGGTAGATGTAGAAAACGCTCACGAGGAAGGGGATGGTGAGGTTAAAGAAAGAATTTAACCAACCCGTTTCACCAAATTGCATCAACCAGCCAAAATCACCTACCGTTTTATAATTAGTGATTGTGAACAATTCACCGGGAATCATCATGGTTGCAAGTAAGAATGCAAATAACACATTTTTACCCTTGAATTCCAAACGAGCCAATGCAAAAGCAGAAAGAACGGTGATTACCAAGGACATTACAGTGGAACAAACACCGATAATCAATGTATTTAAGAAATAATCTTCCAAGTCGGTGGTAGAAAATACTTCTGCATAGTTTAAGAAATCTCTCGGACCATTAGGGAACAAGACGAGTTCCAATTTTGCGTCGTAATATTCGTTTAAAGATTTCAACGAGGTTGCAATCATCCAAATAAACGGGAAAACGACGATAAAAGCCATGATTGTGAGGAAGGCATACAAGCCAACTTGACCCATAATTTTTCCAATGGCTTGCTTTTGAGCTACCGTTTTCATGTCTTTCTCGTGCATAACGCCTTGTACAAGGTTGTCTGTTTCCGTTAAAGGCACGGTGCTTTCCGCGACTTCTGTATTTTCGGGAATGGAGGTATTTACGTTTTCTTGAGTCTCATGTTCAAATTCGTTCATTATTTACCTCCTTAGTAGTGTGTTGTTTTTTTGCTGACATACAGGTTTATCATGGTGACGATAAAGATAATCATAAATAAGATAAGGGCTGCAGCACTTGCTTCACCATATTGCGCTTGTGGCAACGTAGCGTAGATATAACCAACCATGGTGAAGAGCTGACCATCTGCCATTGTATCGCCAAAGATACCGATAATACTGCTATATTCTTTAAAGCCGCCGATGAAACCGGTTATAATTACATAAGCAAGCATCGGGGAAAGAAGGGGGATGGTGATTTTGGTAAAGACTCTCCAACGAGGAGTACTGTCAATCATTGCCGCTTCATAATATTGCTTATTTACGCTTTGCAAACCGCCAAGCAAAATAAGAATTTTAAAAGGCAGTGCATTCCAAATGATATAGATACAAAGCACAAATAATTTGGGCCAATAGCTTGTGGTAAAAATTTCTTGACCGACCCCATCGATCCAGTTGATGGGCTCAAGTCCCAATTTCATCAAAACGTTATTTACAAACCCCCATGATTCGACGAGGTGAGTTTTTTCAAAAGGCCCAACAACGTCGAAAATTGCTGCGAATACCATACCAATAGCAATCGAGTTGGTTACGTAAGGCAAGAAGAAAATCGTTTGAAAGGTTTTCTGTAAGGGTTTAATGGAATTAAGCGCTACCGCAATCAATAGAGCTAAAAGAGTGGAAAGGGGAACCGTAATAAAACAGACTAACAACGTATTTATTAAGGCATTTTTGAAATTTCCACCTTTGGGGAGCTCTGTGGTGAATACGGTGACAAAATTATTGAAGCCGAATTCGTATTTTTCGCCACCGATATTGCCCAACGAGTTGTAGTTATCCAAGAAAGCAACACGCACGGTATTGATGATAGGCCATACTGTGAATATAGCCAAAAGCGCGAGTGCAGGGAGGAGATAAATCCAACCTTTCCATTTGTCAAATTTTATTTTATTGAGGAATTTCACTCTTTTTGTTTGCATGGAAGAGGATTCCTTTATAGATGTAGCCGCGTCGGAAGATGTTTCCTGAACTACGGTTACATCATTATTTTTATTATCCATCATAAAATACTCCTTCTTTACAAAAGATTTGCAAATATAAACGGATTAATTAAAATAAATTCTTTCTTCCGTTTCAGCGTCAAAGAGGAATACCTTGTGCGCTTTCAAAGAGAATTTAACTTCCGTAGCGGACGCATCAATTTTATTGTCTGCATTGATAATTGAACGAACGACGGGGTTTAAAGATTCTGCGTGGCGGGAAACAATGCTCACGTCGCGCCCCATAACTTCTACGTTCGACATTTCACAAACCAATTCACCGTTTTCATTCAAATCAAAACCTTCAGGACGTACACCGATTGTTACGTTGCAATCCTGCACGCCTTTCACGTCCAAAACAGCACTTTCACCAATGTACAATTTTTCGTCCTTTACGCAACCCTTAAATACGTTGATAGGGGGCGTACCAAGGAATTTAGCAACGAAAAGGTTGGTAGGGTTATCATAAATTTCTTGAGGTTTTCCTACCTGCTGTACAACGCCGAGCTTCATAACGACGATCATATCGGAAATACTCATAGCTTCTTCTTGGTCGTGCGTAACGAAAACGGTCGTGATGCCCGTTTCTTTCTGAATTCTTCTAATTTCTTCACGCGTTTGCAATCTCAAACGAGCGTCGAGGTTGGAAAGAGGTTCGTCCAAAAGCAAAACGCGAGGCATTTTTACAAGTGCACGCGCGATGGCAACACGTTGTTGCTGACCACCAGACAATTCGCTGGGTTTTCTGTCCATCAATTCGTCGATTTGAACAAGTTTAGCCGCCTGATGCGCACGTTCCAACATTTGCTCTTTCGTCATCTTGTCCTTACCTTTCAAATTTTGCAAGGGGAACAAAATGTTTTGTTGTACGGTCATGTGCGGATAAAGTGCATAGTTTTGGAAAACGAGCCCAATACCTCTATTTTCGGGGGACAATTCCGTAACGTCTTCGTCACCGAAGAAAATCTTACCCGACGTAGGCTGTTGTAAACCACTAATCATATAAAGCGTAGTGGATTTACCGCAACCAGAGGGGCCAAGAAGCCCTACGAGTTTACCATCGGGGATTGTAAAAGTGAAGTTATTGACAGCAACAACTTCTTCGCCCGATTTTTTGTTACGGCTAGGAAAGATTTTGGTGAGATTTTGTAATTCTACTTTCATATAACCTCCCTGAAAGCTTGCTTAATTTATTTAATCAACTATTGATAATTTATCTTTCGTTGAATTTAAATCCAATTTAGTTTTGATTTTTCACTTCTTCTTCATGCTTTGCCTGTTTATAGGCAATCAATTCTTCTTCAGAATCAAATATTTGCTGGCTTGCAAAGTCCACAACCACCGTATCGGAAAGCAAATCGTGGATAGAGGAATTTGTTTGTGTGGCAATCATAACGCCGATTTGTAAAACGAAGAAAAGTATAAGTACAATGATGCCGACAGACCCCAACATTCCAAAAAGAATCATAATAAAGAGGAAAATAGGGAACATGGTCTCCATCGCATACAAACCGACGATAGAACGGATAAACAATATGGGATTGGATATTTTTACACAATTGGTGCGCATTACGGCAAGTCCGAACACTTTCTTGCCAAGAGTTTGCCCATTTTTCAAGAATAAGGGGACAATGAAATATGCACCAGCGATTCCCATCAATATGCTAATACAAGCAATTGTTAAAACGAGTGAAAATAATTTTGAATGCAGAGCCATAAATTCAGAGTCTGCTTTTAAAAGTTCATCAAGCTCTTGCAGAGCGATTTCTTTTGCTTTTTTATACGCTTCTTTTTCTTCTTGCGATAAAGCGTTATATTCTTCCTCGGTAATTTGAAGATTAATTTCGTGCTTGTCCTCAATTTGCTGTAAAAATACCTCTTGTCGAGTTTGATAAGACTCCAAACAAGCATCATATTTTACAATCGCGCTTACAGCCAAAGCCGCCCCAGTCGCCAAAATGACAGTGAGGATAAAATCTAAGATATAAGCGGAAATACGCTTCCAAAAATTGGCTTTTTGCAAACTGATGGACATAAATAAATTCCTTTTGAGTGCCGAAAGATCACTAACTGATATAGCAAAAAGATGAAGTAGCATTGTCATGAAAACAATGAAATTTTTTTTGTAGATATGGTATATCTACAAAAGAGGAGTACTCCTCTTTAAATAATATTAAGTGATATCGTTATCCCATATAATATTGTGAGAAATATTAAAAACTTTTATCTACAATAAAATAAAAAATCAGAGAAAAGTCTAAAAAGGCAGAATAAGAATATTATATCACATTATAAAACTACAAATATATCATAGCATGAATTTAGACAAAAAGCAAATTTTTTCTTCCAAAAAAACAGAAAAAATGAAAAAATTTACAAAATATTTTTTTGGGGTGTAATTTTTTTCTAAAAAAATGACAAAATATAACAAAAAAATGTACGGAATAAAGGTAAAATTTGGTTTTCTCTTGACATATTCGTAAAAAAAAGCTATAATAGAGCGGTAAAAATTATTTTTATGGAGAAAAGACAAAATTATGGTTGACACGAAGAAAATTTTATCAAAATGTGATCATACTTTATTGGGGCAAGCTTCCACGTGGGAACAGATTCGTAAAATTTGCGATGACGGTATGCAGTATGCTACTGCGTCCGTATGTATTCCGCCCAGTTTCGTGGCGCAGGCAAAGGCTTACGTTGGGGATAAGTTGCCTATTTGTACGGTAATCGGTTTCCCTAATGGATACAACACCACGGCTGTGAAAGTTTTCGAAACGCAAGACGCCATTAAAAACGGAGCGGACGAAATCGATATGGTAATCAATATCGGTATGCTTCGTCAGGGTTTAGATGCAGAGGTTTGCGAGGAAATTCGTCAAATCAAAGCGGCTTGCGGCGATAAAATTTTAAAAGTGATCATTGAAACGTGCTTATTGACGGAAGAGGAAAAAATCCGTATGTGCAAAATTGTTACGAAAGCAGGTGCCGACTATATTAAAACGTCCACGGGCTTTTCCACGGCAGGGGCAACGTTCGAGGACGTGTGTCTGATGCGTGAAAACGTTGGGGCAAACGTAAAGGTGAAAGCAGCAGGCGGCATTTCTGGCTTGGAGGACGCACAAAAATTCTTGGATTTGGGTGCAGACCGTTTGGGGACGAGCCGTGTAGTCAAAGCTGTACAAGGCATAGAAGGAAAGGGCTATTAAGCGGTTATTTTCCGTGATACAGCCAAAGAAAAGATAAAAATTAAAAAATAAGGAGAATGATTATGGCAATTCCTACACCGCATATATCCGCGAAACTTGGAGATTTCGCAAAAACCGTTCTGATGCCAGGTGACCCCCTGCGCGCAGAATTTATCGCAAAAAACTATCTTGAAAATGCAGTGCTTGTAAACGACGTGCGCGGTGTGCACGGCTATACAGGTTATTATAAAGGGAAAAGAGTGTCGGTGATGGCGTCTGGTATGGGACAGCCGTCTATCGGTATTTATTCTTATGAACTTTTCAATTTCTACGACGTAGAAAATATCATTCGCGTAGGCTCTTGCGGTTCTTTTTCGCCCGAGCTTCACGTGCGTGATATTATCGTTGCGATGGGGGCATGTACGAATGGAAACTATGCTTCGCAGTATAATTTGCCTGGTACGTTTGCGCCGATTGCGAACTTTGATTTGGTTCGTCGCGCCGTAGAAGAATGTGAAAAAGCAGGTGTAAATTATCGCGTCGGCAACATTTTATCTTCCGATATGTTCTATGATGACGCAAACTCTGGTATGCAATGGTCGAAGATGGGTGTGCTTGGCGTGGAAATGGAATCGGCGGCATTGTATTGTAATGCAGCGCGCGCAGGCAAAAAAGCACTTTGTATCTGTACGGTAAGCGATTCTTTTATTTATCCCGAAGAAAATACCACGGCGGAAGAAAGACAAAATTCGTTTACCAAGATGATGGAGATTGCGCTGGCTTTGGCGTAAGCTCCACGGCTACATAAATTATCTATAAAAAGGAGGAACGCTATGGCAAAACGTGCGTTTCTAATTGTTTTAGACAGCATGGGGATTGGTGCGATGCCCGATGCGAATGAATGGAATGATGAAGGTAGCAACACCTTAAATTCCATTCGAAATCATGCCGAATTTTTTTGCCCGAATTTGACGGAAATGGGGCTTTTCAGTATTGACGGGATTGATGAAAAAATCAATTCAACGCGTACATGCTATGCCCGAATGACCGAATCATCCAAGGGGAAGGACACTACGATAGGGCATTGGGAGATTGCAGGAATTTATTCTCCAAGACCTCTCCCCACCTATCCAAACGGTTTCCCTGAAGAGGTGATAAAAGAATTTGAAAAACGTACGGGCAGAGGGGTTTTATGTAACCGTCCGTATTCAGGTACGGAAGTCATTAAAGATTTTGGCGAAGAGCATATTAAAACGGGGAAATTAATTGTATATACTTCGGCGGACAGTGTATTTCAGATTGCGGCGCATGAAGATTACGTGCCTGTGGAAACGTTGTATGAATATTGTAAAATTGCAAGAGAAATGTTGCAGGGCGAACACGGCGTTGGTCGCGTAATTGCAAGACCTTTCAATGGAACATATCCCTTTAAACGTACTCCTCGCCGTCATGATTATTCTTTGTTGCCGCCGTCTACGACAATGCCTGAAGTTATGATGAAAAAGGGTCTTGACGTGATTTCTGTTGGCAAAATTTATGATATTTTTGCAGGGCAAGGCTTTACGGAAAGTTATCCCACCTCGAACAACGATGATGGCATGGATAAGACCATGGGTATCGTGAAACGCGATTTTAACGGTTTGTGTTTTGTTAATTTGGTGGATTTTGATATGGTATATGGTCATCGCAACAACGTGGAAGGTTACGCACGTGCAATGACGGAATTTGACCGCCGCTTGGGAGAATTTTTACCCCATATCCAAGAAGAGGATTTGCTGATTATTACGGCAGACCACGGTTGCGATCCTGCGACGCCGTCCACCGATCATTCAAGAGAATACACTCCGATGCTTGCATACGGCAAGAAGATAAAACAAGGGGTTAATCTTGGCACGAGAGATAGCTTTGCCGATATTGGTGCAACGATATTGGAGTGGTTTGATTTAGATGCAAGTGTAATATTCGGCAAGAGCTTTTTAAAGGAGATTTTGCATGACTGATCGTGAACTGATTGAATGCGCAATTGAGGCTCGAAAGAAGTCTTATTCACCTTATTCCAATTTCCGTGTTGGCGCGGCGCTCATGGGAAAAAGCGGTAAAATTTACACGGGTTGTAACGTAGAAAATGCAGGGTATACCCCTACGAACTGCGCGGAGCGAACGGCTCTTTTTAAAGCGATAAGCGAAGGAGAGCGTGAATTTACGGCAATTGCAGTGGTGGGCGGAAAAGGTGAAACGATTGCAGATTTTTGTGCGCCCTGCGGTGTTTGCCGTCAAGCTTTGGCTGAATTTTGCGATGGGGATTTTCGCATTGTATTGGGCACGCCAGAGCATATTCAAACGTATACGTTGGCGGAATTGTTGCCATTTTCGTTTGGGAAAGGCGATTTGAAATGAGGGTGCTTATATGAGAATGTATGATATTATACAAAAGAAACGCGATGGACACGCGTTGACGCAGGAAGAAATCCAGTGGTTTATAGGCGGTTATATCGCAGGCGATATCCCTGATTATCAAGTAGCCGCGCTGTGTATGGCGATTTATTTCCAAGGCATGAATTTAGAAGAAACGACAGCACTCACTTTTGCCGTTCGTGATTCGGGTGAATGTCTTGACTTTTCGGATATTAAAGGGCTCCGCGTGGACAAGCATTCCACGGGCGGCGTTGGTGATAAAACCAGTCTTGTCGTTGCGCCTATTGTAGCCAGTCTGGGTGTAAAAGTTGCAAAAATGAGCGGCAGAGGCTTGGGGCATACGGGTGGAACGATTGATAAATTGGAAGCAATTCCTGGTTTTTGCACCGATTTACCGATTGAGAAATTTAAAGCCATCGTCAATGAAGTGGGGATTGCCATTGTAGGGCAAAATGCTACGCTCGCGCCTGCCGATAAATTATTATATGCATTGCGCGATGTAACGGCAACGGTGGATAGTTTGCCGTTGATTGTGTCGAGCATTATGGGTAAAAAATTGGCGGCAGACGACGATTGCATTGTTTTGGATGTAAAAACGGGTAGCGGTTCTTTCATGAAAACGCCTGAAAAAAGCCGTGAATTGGCGGAATGGATGGTGGAAATCGGTAAGCGCGCAGGCAAGCGTATGCGCGCACTCATCACGGACATGGATAGGCCGTTAGGGTATGCAATCGGTAATTCTTTAGAGGTTGTCGAGGCAATTCATACGTTGCAAGGGAAGGGGCCTGAGGACTTGACCCAGCTTTGTGTGGCGTTGGCGGCGCATATTCTAAATTTGGCGGAAAAGGGCGACTATGCGGCTTGCGAAAAAATGGCAAAAGAAGCCATTGCAAACGGAACGGCTTGGCAAATGTTTGCGAGAATGGTGAAGGCGCAAGGCGGTGATGAAACTTGGATAGTAAACCCCGAAAAATTCCCTCAAGCGGAGCATTCATATACAGTTACGGCGAAAAAAAGCGGTTATATTGTCGGCGTGGATACAGAAAGCTATGGCGTAGCGAGCTTGCTTCTTGGCGCGGGGCGTAATACGAAAGAAGACGTGATTGATATGGTGGCAGGCATTTACCTTTGTGCAAAAACGGGCGATTACGTAAAGGCAGGCGACCCGATTGCAATTTTGTATTCGAGCAAACAAGACCGTTTCTCTGCGGCTGAAGAACGCTTATTAAAGGCTACGCGCATGGATAAAAATCCGCCGAAATGCGAACCTTTGATTTTAGACATTGTTGAATAAATGAGCCCCTCGCAAGCATTCTGCTCTCAAATTTTTCAAAATAAAATTTTTTGTCCAGCTTTTAGGGTTACCTCATAGAGCAGAGTGTTTAATGGTAAATTTTGTTTTTTAATAAGATTATATTCCTTTAAAGAGAAAAATTTTTATAATTTTTAATTACATGGATTCTGTCTTATAATAGGTGTTTTGTGCGGCAGGTTCTATGGAAAGGTAAATAAACAAAAAACCCGAAGTGTAAAAACTTCGGGTTTTGTAATTGAAAGTATACTGTCGCTAATTATTCACCTTTGAAGGGAAGGAGCGCAGTGATTCTTGCACGCTTAATTGCGGAAGCAAGATGTCTCTGGTGCTGAGCGCAAGTACCGCTCATTCTGCGGGGGATAATTTTACCGCCTTCCGTAATAAATTTCTTCAAACGGTTAACGTCTTTATAATCGATGTATTCGATTTTTTCCTGGCAGAATGCGCAAACCTTTTTACGGGGCGCTTTTTTAAATACCTTTTTTACGGGTGCTTTTTCTTCCATGATTATTTACTCCTTATAGAATTTTGGCTTTCTAATAATTAGAAAGGAATGTCGCTGTCGTCATCCATCGCTTGAAGCGTGGGCTTCTTTTTAGGAGCGGCAGATGCTCGAGGCGCGTCGGCAACATCGTCAAAACCTTCGCCTGCAGCTCTCGGCGTGAGGAATTCAATATCCTGCACGATGATGTCCACGGCAGTGCGTTTAACGCCTTGGTTGTCTTCGTAATTACGGAGCTGAATGCTGCCGCCTACTGCAACCTTGTTGCCTTTTTTGGTGTAACGAGCGATTGTTTCAGCCGTTGCGCGCCAAGCGGTACAATTAAAGAAATCCGTTTGACGTTCGCCGTCTTGACCAGAATAATTTCTGTTGACAGCGATTGCAAAATGACATACCGGAACGCCGGAAGCGGTTTCGGTTAATTCAGGGTCGCGCGTTAAGTTTCCGATTAAAAATACTTTGTTCATAAACCACCAATTAGTTGAGTTTCGTAATCAAGCGTCTTACAACATCTGCGTCGATAAGCGCAATACGTTTAAGCTCTTCAACTACCTTGCCGTCTGCTTCAAACGTCATAAGAACGTAATAAGATTCGTTCTTAAACTTGATAGGGTATGCCGTTTTCTTAGCGCCCCATTTGTCCGAAGATTCTACGCTGCCGCCCATCGAAGTAACGATACTTTCGAATTTAGCGATTTTGGCGTCTTTTGCTTCGTCGGTCAAGTCGTTGTTGAGCAAGTAAAGCATTTCGTATTTAGCCATTGCTTTTCACCTCCTGGTCTTATTCGGTACGCCGGCTCATTGGCGTACAAGGTAAATCGGCTGTTCTCAGCCGTACGTATTAATTATATCCTATTCTAAAAAAATAGTCAATCAATTTTCATGCTTTTTTCCAAGAATTACAAGATAATTTGTCGAAAAGAAAGAGGAAAGAACCTTTTCAAATTCCTTCCTCTAAACTTCCTTTAATTTTTTTTATGCGCCTGAGCCGCTGCCACCGCCGCTTATGATTTCTTCATATTCATCAATTGCCGCTAATACACTGTTTACGTATTCTAACATTTCTGTAACAGTTAAGTCGCCAAGTTGTGATTTTCCTGAAGCGGGCGTATAGTCAATGGGGAGAATACTATTATTTTTAGTTTTTATTTCTGAATTTAATAAGCCACTATTAAAAGCAATTAATTCTTTTTCGTTTAAATCTCTCAACGTTGCGTCATGGATATTATGCTTCATATTTTCAATTAAGCAATTCATGCCTTCGCCTTCGTTGGAGCCAAGCAATTTATAATTGGTTTTTATTTGACCTTCTTCTTTATCCTTTAATAAATATACCCACGTGCCTTTTACAGCGTCTGCTTTGTTTTCGGTAACGTTACCATCTTTATCGAGGTATTTGCCTTCTGCATTCAAGTTATAAATCTGGTCGTGTAACACGTCTTCAACGGTCAGCTTATCAATTGCACCAGCCATAGAATTTAACGTTTCATTTTTTAACGCTTTAAGGATAGAATTTGAATTTTCGTTGACGTCAAGAATATTGCCTATGGTCAGATTATTAATATCATCGGAAAGGGTATTCAACGTGCTATCACCCAAGCTCTTCAAAATCTTATTACTGTTCAGCTCAGATTCAGTGAAGAGGGCAGAGAGCTTAATATTATGAATTTCATCGCCGATATCATTGATGTAACAATCAGATAAGGATTGAAGAATGCTATTTTCTTCCAAATCCGAAGCGGAGAAGATGTCCGAAATTGTCAAATGTGCGGTGAGTGTATCCAATTTATTGTCATTGTTTGCGAAATCGCCGAGCACGCTCTTTTCAAACATTACTTCTTCGCCGTTCAAGAAAAGATAGCTGCGAGGTGCAACGTCCTTTTTATCCATCTTACCATCGCCGTTTACGTCTACGTCTCTAAGATGAATATCTTCTGTGGTATCCGTCGAGGTTTCGTAAGTGTACGTCGTGTAAGGTTCGCCGTTACCGACCTTGAATTGCCTATTGGTTACATCTAAAACATAGCTACCTTCTTTAAGCAATTCGCCGTATTCGTTATAAGCTTTTCCGTTATGGATAGCAATGAATTTTTGCAACATTTCGGGCTCTTCATTGCCGTCAACCATCACCATCTTATAATGTGTACCTACATGACCGTATAATAAATACATAACGATAGGTGCATGTTGGTCGTGTGACATAATAGCGTCGAAGGGGATACTGTTGACCAAATTACCGCCTTCATTTCTCAATTGACCGATCGTGTTCGGATTGCCGTCTTTATCATAGCACAAGCTTTCAAGTACGGCGTTCGTTTTTTCGCTGTCATCGTCTACGTTAAGAATGTCCTTCAAATAAATTCTATCAATAAGCCCCATGGCATCGCCCGTAACGTCAGAAAGCTTGGTTTTCGGGAAACGCTTTTCTTTCATGGTTGCGTCTGCCAATTTTTCATAAACGAAATATCTCGTTTCAGGCGCGGTGGGCTCTTTCAAGTAAATATAAGTTGGCTCTTCGCCTTCTTCCGTAGGCAATTGGAATTTCTTATAACCGCTTACGTCAGAGCTTTCAAGAATTGTGCCATCTACTTCCGCACCAGCATAGTCCACAAACTTTCCATCCTTTAAGTTATAGAACATAAATTGCATGGTTACGTCTGCTTCGGTGCCTTTTCCCGCAGTGGGATTATTGATTATATATGTAACGTCTTTGCGTCCATACGCAATGGTAAGCATCGCTGAATCGTCAACGGTGGGTAGAGCAACGGCTGCGAGGGGGACTTTTTGGAAGACAGCCATCAAGTCACCGCTGAGCAAATCTTTCACCGTAGTTTTCTTGGCGTTGCCAATCATTTCAATGTTGCCTTCATCATCTTCGGTGTAATCCTCGTTCTTTTCACCGTAGCAAAGATATTTAAATAAACCGCTGGGCGGCTCGCCAATACCTGTCAACAAATCACCAAGTACTGTGCCTTTCAAGGAATCAACAAGATAAGTAGTGAAATCCTTTTGACCTTCTTCTGTCGCTTTGAAAGGGGTCTTTAATACGCCATCGCTGGTGAAGGGGATGCCGTATTTATCGGTGATTTTTAAAAGATCGCCTACAAGCGTGTCCACCTTCGGGAAAATGGTACTAAAATCGCTCAACGTACCGCCATTGGAAAGCCCTTGGATTGCCTTAAAGGAATCTCCAACGATATCTTTCACATATTTTTCTGCGTAATCTTTGTTAAGAATCCCATTTGTATCTTCCGTGCCGAACAAGATAGTGCTTAAATTTGTACCAGCGATGGAATCGATTGACGTCACCGCTTGATTAATGGGTTGCGTGCCGATATAATATCCAGCGCCAACAATACCGCCGAAAAAGCCAAGTAAGCCGAGTACGGCACCTAATAATAGAGCTACGAGTTTGCCTAAGAAACCGCCTTTTTTAACAACTTCGGGTTCTTCGTGTGAAATTCTCATGGGCATACTCCTTTATTTTATATATTCTCACATAACATTATATAATATACCGAAGTAAAAATCAAGCATTTTTTCATAAAAAAATAAAACGGCGACGCAAAAATCACCGTTTTTTTAAATATATTTTTTCCAATTTAAGCAAAGTTTGTATTTTTTGTTTTTTTCTGTTAAAAATTTTTGGTTTTTCTGTTAAAAATTTTTGGTTTTTACTGTTAAAAATTACGGGAAAATAGGCAGGGGAGCAAGGAAAATAACGTCATCTCTTTCTGCTGCTGCATCCTCAGCCAACACAAAAGCTTTTTTATGAATAATGCCGCCTGCTTTTTGTACGAGTTCTTCCAAACCTAAAAGGGATGCACCTGAGGAAACCACGTCGTCCACGATGCCCACTTTTTTGCCTTTGATAAGGTCCACGTCGTGCTTGGAAAGGAAAAGTTTTTGCGGTTCGCCCGTTGTGATAGACGAGCCATACTCAATGCAAATACCGTCTTGCATGTACAATTTACGGCTCTTTCTTGCTACGGCGTAATATCTTTGACCAAGCTCACGCGCAACGCAGTGGGTCAATTGCAAACCTTTAGATTCTGCGGTGATGAGCACTTCACAATCGGTCAAGGATTTTGCCAATTCCTTGGCGCAATGTTCGGTCAGTTCGCTGTCGCCGTGTAAATTAAAAAACGCAATACTGATGCCGCTGGGTAAGGGCATGATGGGTAAATCTGCTTTAAAGCCATTGATATCAACGGTATGGTATTTCATAACAATTCTCCTCTTATGCGTGGCTTTTTGTTTTGTCGTTTGTTACGGCGATACGCGCCACGAGAATAGTGTAGCACATTTTTCCAAAAAAGTAAATGATTTTACAAAGCTAAACGAATTTTTATTATTTTTTTAGACGCTAAGAAGTGTTTTTGGATATGGGCGGTTGACTTTTGCTTTTTATTCGTGGTAAAATATAGGAAATAGATGGAAGAGGAAGGAGAAGTATGAACGAAATTACGGATATCACGCCGCAGGTAAAGGACAAACGACGCTGTAATATATACGTTGACGGACGATTTTGCTGTGGTTTGACGTTGGAAACGACGATGAAAAACCGCTTGAAAGTCGGGCGGATTATTTCTCCTGAAAAATTGTCGGAAATTCAGTTGGAAAGCGAGAAAAACACCGCGTTTGATAAGGCTTTGACGCACATTTCGGCTACACAGAAAACAGAAAAACAAGTGCGAGATTTTTTATCCAAGAAAGGGTATTTACCTGCCGTTATAGACTATGTTGTGGAAAAATTGCGTTCGTATGATTTTTTAAACGACGGCGCGTATGCGGAAAATTACGTTGGGTTTGCAGCGAAGAAAAAGGGCGGCAGATTAATCCGCATGGAATTGCGCGGGAAAGGAATTGATGAAAATGATATCGACGCCGCTTTGGAGACGATTGACGAAGAACAAGAAATACAAACTGCAAGCGAAATTTTAGAAAAATATATGCGTCACAAAACTCGTGATAAAGAAACCTTGCAAAAAGCCTATCGTTATTTGATGGGGAAAGGCTTTGAATATGAAACGATACGCGCTGCTTTAAAAGCCTACGGAGCGTATGGGGAAGACTAAATGAAGGGGGTATGTACGAGATGAAAGAGATAATGGAGTATAAAAGACTACATTTTCAAACGCTGCCCTCGACAAATGATTTTTTAAAGGAAAAGCGCGCGCGAATGCAGGCTTTTGAGGAAGAAAAGAGCAATTACATCGTCACGGCAGAATGGCAAACGGGGGGCAGAGGCACAAAGGGCAGAAGCTTTCTTTCCGAAAAGGGCGGCGTATATTTATCTGCGCTCACGTTCTATGAGGATTTTAAGGCGAAAGACGCTTTTCGGCTTTTGGCGCAAGCGGCAGTTGCCGTATGTGAAACGTTGCGTACTTATGGTTTGCAGCCTGTGATAAAATGGTCGAATGACATTTATGTGAACGATAGGAAAATTGCAGGGATTTTGATTGAAAACGTTTTTTCGGGAGACCATATTTCATCCTCGGTGATAGGCATTGGCTTAAACGTAACAAATGCGCTCGCGCCTGAAATTGAAAAAATAGCTACGTCCATGCAACAAGCAACGGGCAGAGATTTTTCCGTCCAAGAGGTGACTGAGCGTTTGATTTCGCAATTTAAACAAGAAAGAACGATGCAGGAATATTTATCCTACATCGGATACATGGGCAGGGAAGTTTTGTTGATTATTGGCGATGAACGCGTACATGGTAGGCTGATTTTTGTGGATGATGAGGGAAGACTGCACGTGGAAATAGATGGAAAAGAGTGTTGCTTGACTTCCGTAGAAGTTTCTTTTGGTTTATGAGGGGAATTGAGATATGGAAAATCAAATTAATGAAAATAAGTACGAGTTCTCTTGCAAAAAAGAGGAAGTAAAGACTTCAGTTTTAGAACTTTTAGAAGACGTTGGGTTGCGTCTTAGTGAGGCGGTTCGGCTACTCGATGCGGATAAGGTGTCGTTGCTGCTTCCCAAACGCAAGCGGAACTCGCATAAGGGTACTTATGGCAGAGCGGCGATTGTGGCTGGCAGTGCAAGATATACCGGTGCGGCTTATCTTGCTACGGCGGCTTGCTTGCGTGCAGGCGCTGGATATACCGCTTTATTTGCGCCATCGGATATTTTACCCCATTATATGTTAAAAATGCCAGAAGCACTGTTGTGCCCTATCAGTGCGGGAAATGATTTAGTATTTTGTGAAGAAAATTTTACGCCTTTATTGTCTTATCATTCGATTGCTTACGGTATGGGAATGGGCGTTTCAAAGGACGTGGCTAAGGGTGCGAGATATTTATTGGAACACTATGCAGGGAAATTGATTATAGACGCGGACGGCTTGAACAGTCTTGCAGAATACGAAAAGGAGAATTTTGATGCGCTTTTCCTCAATAAAAAATGCGACGTCGTATTGACGCCACACGTAAAGGAGTTTTCAAGACTTTCGGGGAAAACTACGGAAGAAATTATAAAAGATGGAACGTTTGCGGCGATGGATTTTTCAAAGAAATATGCCGTAAACGTGTTGTTGAAGAATGCCGTATCGATTATTGCGAACGGAAATCAAGTTTTATTAAATGCAGCGGGAACGTCGGGACAAGCCAAGGGTGGCAGCGGCGACGTTTTATCAGGCGCGATTGCCGGACTTTGCGCAAGCGGTTTGTCTGCCTTTGATGGCGCATGTGCAGCGGCGTATATTGTTGGAAAAGCCGCAGAACTTGCATGTAAAAAAACGAGCACGTATTCTTTGTTGGCAACAGACGTTATCTCGTACATGGGTGCTTCATTTTTAAAAATTATAGGAGAATAAGCGGATTTTAAAGAGGTTATTCATAACCGAAAATACGTACAAAAGCCGCGGCAATGAAAAGCAGACTTCCCATCACGATATAGTAATAAGAAAATGGTGTGAGAAAGGAAGAGAGTAGAATAAAAGTGCCGCTGATTAGAAACCGCCGACAGTTATTTTTGGAAAACCACAGCCGCATACGTCGGCGTGATTTTTTGTCGGCATTTTCTTCGCCGAGAAAGGTTGTGGGAAGCGCATCGTTGGATTTAACGAGCACGAAAACGTCTTCGGCGGTCTTGACCTCGATTTGTAATTGTTTGCATAACGCTCTTGCGGCGTTTTCAATTTCCAAACAGAGCAGGATTTTTCGTTTGTTTGTTTTTAAACGCGAGAAAGATGCAACGTCATCTGCGTGCACGGGCGCGATAGTGAGCTTGAGAAAGTAAAATTCTTCTTTGGTGAAAATGCGCAAACGACCAAAACGCCGCGCTTCCATTTCCTTTGTGGAAAGAATTTTACGAAAAAATTCAGTTTTCTGTTCATCGGATAATAAAACAAGGTGCAAAGAGAGCTTTTGCTTTACAGCCTCTTCTGATTTTTTTAAAAAGTGGTATTTTCGCTTGTTCTGCAGAAAGGCACCGTAAGCACCACCAGCCAAAGCGCCGCATAAAAAAGCGAGCAGTATGGAAGTCCACAAGCGGATTTGGAAATACCGAAATAAACATAACGTGAATAAAAACACGGTAAAAAACGCAAAAATGATATCAGAAATAAAAGCGGATTTTTTCATGTTTTTATTTTTGACCTTTTTTTTCTTTTTAAACGTGAAAAAATGAAAAAGATGCTTGAAAAAGTGAAAAAGTTATAGTATAATAGAATGAAAGAAAGATATTGAGGCGAAGATGAAAATAGCTGTTTTTGGCGGATCGTTCGATCCCGTGCATATAGAGCATATCCGTTTGGTGCAAGCGGCGATTAAAGAGCTTGGGTTGGACAAGCTGTTTGTTATGCCTGCGCACACGCCTCCGCATAAAAGGGGTAAAGAGTTATCTTCCGATGAAGACCGTTTGGAAATGTGTCGCATTGCTTTTCGCTACGATTCAAAAGTGGTCATAAGTGATTATGAAATTGCAAAAGGGGGGACAAGCTACACCTATCTTACTTGTCAACATTTCAAAAAGTTATACGCTGGTGAAGATGATGAAATTTTTTGGATTGTTGGGACGGATATGTTGCGGAATTTCCCGCTGTGGAAAAATCCTGAAAATATTTTAGAAAACGCAACGCTTGCCGTATGTAGTCGAGCGGAGGAAAACAAGACTTGGATGGAGGAGGAGCAGGAAAAATTTCTTGCTCGCTTCGGCAAAAAAATTAAAATTTTTTCCTATAAGGGCGCGGACATTTCTTCTACGAAAATTCGTGTTTTGGCGGGGGCAGGTATGGATGTAACGGCTCTTGTAGAGGAAAAAGTTGCGGAATATATTCGAGAAAAAGGCTTGTATGAAATCCCTGGCGCAGCGGCGGCTTTGGCTCTTGAAAAACCTGAAAGACAATCGCACAGTTTGCGTGTAGCGGAGCTTGCTGCATCGCGCGCGGTTAAATTAGGGATTTCGGAAAAGAAAGCTATTCAAGCGGCTCTTTTTCATGATTGCGCAAAGAATTTAACAGCGGATTCTCCATATTTAGAGGGATTTGTGTTGGAAAAAGCGTGGGGGGAAATACCCCAAGAAGTATGGCATCAATTTGCAGGTGCGTACGTGGCAGAAAAACATTTCGGGATTACGGATGCGGAAGTGCTTGATGCGATACGTTATCACACGAGTGGCAGACCGAATATGTGCGATTTGGAAAAATTAATTTTTCTATCAGATATGTTGGAAGCAGCGCGTAATTATAAAGGTGTGGACGAATTGCGATTGCTTTTTTGGAAAGGCAACAGCTTAGATGAATGCTTGGAAGAGGCGTTATATCAAACTTTATTATTTTTAAAAAATAAAAAATCAGAAATATATTCTTTGACGCAAGCGGCGTATGAATACGTGCGCGACGCGAAAGGAACGGAGGTTTAAGATGGCACAAGTAAGCAGTAAGGAATTGGCGATTGCAGTATGCAAAGCTTTGGCGGATAAACGTGGTAAGGACATTGTGGCTTTGTACGTAAGAGAAAAAACAGACCTTTGCGATTATTTTGTTATCGCGAGCGGTAGTAACGCACCGCAAATCCGCGCGATGGGGGAAAGGGTAGAGGAATTGATTGAACGTGATTTGGGTATCGTTCCTTCCCGTACGGAAGGCGTGCGTGACGGTAGATGGGCAGTTGTTGATTACGGCGATGTCATCGTGCATATTTTCAACGATGAAACCCGTCTTTTCTATCATCTTGAACGCCTTTGGACGGATGGTGGCAATCTTCAAAAATTTGATGAGGAAGCTGAACAATTGCTCGATGCTTCTTCTGATAAATAATGAAATGTGGCAGGCATGTACGCGTTGAATTAAAAAATCCACAAATGCAATGATTATTTGAAACGGATTTGTTTTGGCTCACCATAGCTGGATTTTGCGCGTTTTGTTTTGCGTTCGACAATATAATAAATAGGCTCTTGCGCGGTCGGCGTAGGAGCTTTATTTTCTTTATCCTCCTTTTGTGCCGTAGGGTCTGTATGGGTTTTGCATTCTTTTTTGGGGAATGGATTTTGGTATTTCCAACCTACGGTGGCGAGAATAATCAAATGCACGCCGAAAAAGCAAAATAAAAACAAGCCAATCAGCCAAAAAAGACCGTGAATAGCACTACCAAGCAGTATATTTACTGAAATGGCAGGCGTAGGAGAGAGCAGATAATGAATGATATTTTTTACGTCTACAATAAACATAAGTACAGTATATAAATTTTATCCTGTCACAAATTGGGTAAAAATGGAATAAACAGACGGCGTTTGTCGCATACTCAAAGCATGGAAAAGCAAATCAAACAAAAACGGATACTTACGAAAGCGGAAAAAGGCGAGACTATGGATACAGAATTGGCTTTTGCAGCAAGCGGAGAAAATCCGCTCGCAAAAGAAACGGACAAAGGCAAAGGTATGTTTTTATCGCCACAGGACGCAGAGGAATATCGCGCTTATAAACGCCGCAAGAAAGTGGAGGAAATCATGGCGGCGATTGCGAAATCGGAAGCGTCTTTAATCAACGGCGAAGACCCCCAGCGCGTATGCGAACGTGCAATCCGTTTAAAACAAGCGGCGATTAAAGTGCCGCCCTCTTGGCTTCCACAGGCAAAGACCTATCTTGGCGGCAGTAAGGTGAAAATCGATTGCGTGATTGGTGGCAACGGTGAAACTCTGACGAAGGTGAAAGCGTATGAAATGCGTGTGGCACTTAGGGGAAACGCAAAGGAGCTCACCGTCTTTATTGCACCGTCCATGTTGTCGCAAAATCGTTTTGCTGAGATTAAAAAAGAACTGAAAAAACTTTGCCGTACGGCGAAAAAGGCGGTAGTGAAAGTCTGGGTGAACAACGATTATCCTTTTGCCGTTCTTTCCAAAGTGGCGCGGATATGTTGCGAAGTGGGCGTGAAATATTTTTGTGTGCCGTATTTTACGGGTTGTGAAAAATTGCGTTTTGATTTAACGAACGGCTGTCAAATCGAAGTTTCGGAAGTGGAAACGTTGGCGGAATATCGAAAATTATGCGAATCGGGTGTGGGGCGCATTGTAACGCGTAACATTTGGGAGATTTATTCTGAATGGATTAAAGAAGCCGACCGTATCAAAGAAGAGGGCGCAGCAGTTTTATTGCCACAGCAACCTATGCAACAACCTATGCAACAATCTGCACAGCAACCAGTACAACAAAAGATAGAGCCGCAGGAAAAGATTGTTAAGCTGGAAAAGGAAGAAAAACAGGAGAAGCAGGCGTTATCGCCGCAAATGCCTTTAACGGAAAATAAGCAAGGAAATCCGAATGTTTCCACGCAAAAGTCACCGTTGGAGAGCACGAAAACAACCGCGGGAAAGGAAGCGATGCCGAAAGAAGAAAAATATAGCACGGGAAATGCTGCGCAGGCAAACGCCACGCATACACGCTATGAAGGGTCGGATTTAAAATTTTTATAAAACCTTAAAACGCCTGTCTTTAAAGGACGGGTGTTTTTATGTAGTATTAAAATGAGATACCCATGTACGCGTTGAAATACAATGATGACGGCAAAAAGACAAGAAAAATTATCATATTGCAAGAGGATAAAGCATACAATATAAGGCTATGAAAAAGACCTTTTTAATGATGATGACAATGGTGTTGACGAGCTTTATAACGGCGGTGTTTTTATGCGTGCGCGCATTGCAAACGGCAGAATCGGTGTCTGCCTTTTCGAATGCAAAAATGTGTGTTGTGCTGGATGCAGGACATGGGGGTATTGACGGCGGCGTGTTGGGGGTAAAAACGGGAATAAAGGAAAGCGATTTAAATTTATCCATCACCTTTTGTTTGAAAGACGTTTTAGAGGATATGGGTTTTGAGGTGGTGTTGACGAGGAAGACTGCCGCAGGGCTTTACGGCACGCCGACGAAAGGTTTTAAAAAACGCGATATGCAAAAACGCAAGGAAATCATCGAGGAAACAAAGCCTGATTTTGTCATTTCTTTGCATCAAAATTTCTTTCCTGCGAAATCCTCGCGAGGTGGGCAAGTTTTTTATAATAAACAGGATGAGCGCAGTGACGCCCTTGCGAAGACCATACAAGCGCAATTGAATGCATTGTATGCGGAGGAGGGGGTTAAGGCGAGAAAAGCTTCTTTTGGGGAGTATTTCATATTGTCCTGCACAACGTATCCTGCCGTAATTGTTGAATGCGGTTTTTTGTCTAATCCCTTGGAGGACGAACTTTTGTCTGCTTACGACTGGCAGGAAAACCTCTCTCATGCTATTTCTGCAGGTGTTGTAGAATATCTTTCTGAATTTGTTGCATAAAAGAGTTTATCTTCATAAGACGTTGCAATATGTCTTTTCGGTGTATTTTAGGTGTTATTTTACGCGCGC
>SVHQ01000163.1 GCA_015055785.1 Clostridiales bacterium
CCATAGAAATTTCGCCGATAGGGAATATTTGCTTACGTTTGGTGAAAGGTGAAAAGCCGCAAGAAGTCAAGAAAAAATTTATTTCCGCTGAGGCTTTGACGGCAAATTCCATACGTTTGACGGCGGAAAATTCCTTAAATATAGACAAGGCATATTTTGAAATAGACGGCAAGAAAAGCGGTTTCATCGATACGGTGCTTTTGCAAGATGAAATCAATCGTGCAGTTCGCGAGATGGGCGAAAAAGAAACGATTGTAAAAGTGGTTTATCCTTTCACGCAGAAAGACGAACTTTCGCATTTGCAGTTGGCAGTAGAAACGCGTGGTACGGAAAAAATCACGTTCAACGGCGTGGAAATTCAAGATAAATTTGGCGGTTGGTATTTGGATAAATCTATCGCATTAGCCGACGTCACCAATTTACAAAAAATAGGTAAAAATTTACTCGTCATCTCGTACATGGTACGGGGACAGCGTTCTTATACGGACACTTTGGAAGGTTTTGAAACGGAGCGAAATTTGTTCCATTATAAGAGCGAGGCCGAGAGTGTTTACCTTGTCGGCGATTTTTCGGTTGAAAATAAAAATCTTGTATTTGACGACGGGTATTTGACGACGAGCTTTGACGGTTTTACGATTACAAAACCGCAAGAGATAGATTTTGAGAAAGAATTGACCTCGCAGGGTTTATATTTCTATCGTGGCGGTGTGGAATACCGCTATACCGTGCAAAAAAATGCCGATGAAAAGGTGTATATTCGTTTTGAGGATTTTTATGGCACGACGGCGAAAATTACGGCAAATAATCTAAATGGCACGAATGGCATAAATAATGCGAAAAACAAGGAAAAAATCATTATCAATCCTTGGACAAATACGGAAATCACGGACATTTTAACGAATGGCAAAAATGTAATTATCGTGACTTTGCAGGGCTCTAATCGTAATTTGTTAGGTCCGTTCCATCACCAAAGCGGTGAATCAGCTTTGGTTGGTAACAGTACTTTCCGTGGTAAAAAAGGCTTTGAAGATACCGTTTTATACAATCATTTTGGAGAAAACACCTATGACGAAAAATACCATTTCGTGAAATTAGGTTTAGGTACGACGATCATTGAGAAATACAAAGGGGATTAAGCGATGAAACAATGGATAAAAGAAGCGATTATTTATGAAATTTATCCTATCAGTTTTTACGATTCCAACGGCGACGGGTTGGGGGATTTTAACGGAATTACACAAAAGATTCCCTATCTCGTAGATTTGGGGGTGAATACCGTTTGGATAAATCCTTTTTATCAAAGTCCGTTCAAAGACGGTGGATATGATATCACAGATTATTATGCCGTAGACGGGCGTTTTGGCAGTATGCAAGATTGTGAAAATATGCTGCAAGCCTTTCATAAAGCAGGGATTCGCATTATTGTGGATTTGGTTGTGGGGCATACCTCGGACAAACACGAATGGTTTAAAAAATCCAAACAGGCAAAACCGCATCCGCAATATAAAAATTGGTATATTTGGACGGATTGTTGTTTTACGCCAGCCGACCGTTCGATGAAAGGAATGTCGAAACGTAACGGCAATTATATCGTCAATTATTACGCTTTTCAGCCTGCTTTAAATTACGGTTTCAACGAAATTAAAAAAGGGGAAGAATCGTGGCAGTGGCATTACACGGACGAACGATTGAAGCCGCTTCGTGACGAAATTATCAACATCATTCGTTTTTGGCTGAAAAAAGGTGTGGATGGGTTCCGTGTTGATCTTGCAAATTCGCTTGTAAAAGCGGACAAGAATGGCGAAGGGGTGAAATGGTTTTGGAATGTCGTTATTGGCGAGGCGAAAAAAATCAATCCCGATTGCTGTTTTCTTGCAGAGTGGGGGAATCCTATAAAAGCGGCAGAATGCGGCTTTGATTTGGATTATCTTTGCCATGCAACGCAGCCGTATAATGAGTTGTTCCGCAGTGATAAAGGCACGAATTTAACGGCTTGGTTAGAAAGGGCAGGGCATAGCTATTTTGCCAAAGAAGGAAAGGGGGAATTTAAGAATTTCCTTGCTTACGTTACAGATATTTTTAAAAATTCACAGGGCGCGTATTCCATTCCAACGGGGTTTCATGATATTATTCGTATTGCGGAGAAAAAGGACGTTGGGGTTTTGAAATGTATTTTTGCGTTTATTTTGACGTTTAAATGTGTGCCGCAAATTTATTACGGCGACGAGATAGGTATAAAGCATAATTATCGCGTAAATAAAGACGGCGGGTACACTCGAACGGGTGCGAGAACGCCCATGCAATGGGATAATTCACTGCATAGAGGTTTTACAACGGCGAAACGCGCTTATTTACCGACGGAAAGCGCGAAGAATCGCAGTGTGGAAAGCCAAAAAGGGGACGAAAAATCTCTTTATAACACTGTCAAAACTTTGATAAAATTGCATACGACGTATCCGCAGTTTTCGTACGGCGCCGAATTGAAGATGATAAACGATAAGTATCCTTTGGAATTTGTGCGCAGAGCAAACAGCGAAGAAATTTATATAGCAATCAATCCCACGCAAAGGGACTATGAAATCAAGCAAAAAGCTAAGACGGTGTTGGCGCAGGAAAACGTAGAAATAAAAGAAAAAACGATAAAGCTGAAAAAATATAGCTTCATCGTTATAAAAAGATAATTATTCATAAAAAGATAAATTATTTATTTTTGGAAGGCGGAAACCCGAATTGTTTTTTATACAATCTGAAAAAGGTGGTATATTCGGGGATTCCGCATTTTTCATTTACCTCGGTGGGTTTAGCTCCGTCTTTGATGAGTTGACGTGCATACATCAGCTTTTTCGCTTGTACGTAACGTATTGGACTAATGTTGAGGTATTTTTTAAAGCAATAGAATAAATAGGTTTTGCTGATATACAAAGCGTTGGCAAGGTCATCAATCGTATGAATGGTAGTGAAATTATTTTCAATATAATCCAATGCTTTTGTAATGATAGGATTTGTTTCAGGAGAAGGTCGTTCGTGAGTACTACAATCTGGATGATTTGCTAATAACATCAACAGTTCGTAGATAAGTTGCCTATCAATTTTAGCGAGTTGCTCCTCAGGATAGTTTTCTACATATTTATGAAAACGCTCAAACCATTCTAAAATTTCAGGTAATTCATTGAGATTAATGCAACGGTTTTCCAGAAAGATATCGTTTAACAAATTTTCTTCCATCTGAGTTTTATCAAACTGTAAAACAAAACGGTCGTAGGGCACACTGTCGTTGAGGACGTCAACGAAATGATAGGCCCCTGGTGGGAAGAGGAATAAATCGTTTTTTTTCGGGGAATAACAACGGTTTTCTACGATAAAACGCACGTTTCCCGTTTTAAAAAGCAATAATTCGTAATAATCGTGAAAGTGTTTTCCGAAATAACTTTTTTGTGGGTGCCGATACCCGTTTCTGTTAAAGTTGTAACCATTTTTTCTTGTGAAAGTTTCCATAATTGGATTATATCACACGGATTTTTAAAATGTCAATTAAAATATGGGATTATTTGCAATATTTCAAATAGAAAATGTAATGGAAATATCAAAAATTTGTGTTACAATAAAGATGCTATAATTATAATGAAGCCATTATAGGGGTGCAGTATGATAAATAATAAACGAAAAGAGTTGTTGCAAAAAATCACAGTCGCATTGACGGCTGTATTTTGCGTTGCTTCTTTTTCTTCATTACCCTTTTTAAAAAGTAAAGCCGAGGAAGAAGAAACGTATTTTGATTTGTTGGAAGGCGCAATTTTTGACGATGACGCAAGTAAGCGTTTGACGTATGATACTTCCACTCGAACGGGCGTTGTCAATGCCGCAACGACGAGTTGGATTAATAGGAATTTCTCGTACGTGGAATACGAAAACGTCATGACGGTGGACGGTGAAAAACCCTTTAACGAATGTACGACGGAATTCTCCGTTACCTATTCCGATATAAGCGTTTTAGGTTCGCAAACGAATATTCTCGGCGTACAACTTACGTCGGGGGAATATTCCTTGGCGTACAGAGTGCAAGGCAAACAACAATACGGTTATTCTTCGTGGCTTGCGCTCGGCAACAATTTGGATTCGCCTTTTGCCAATGAAACGCAACAGGGCAATTACCGTATTGGGAAAGAGTTGCTTGCTTCCACAACGACGATTACGATTAGAGTTACGCCCAAAATCGGTG
>SVHQ01000164.1 GCA_015055785.1 Clostridiales bacterium
TTGCGTGGGGATAAGAGCTATTACGTGCGCGGCACGTTTACGGCGAAGAACCTCGATTTTGCAAAGGACGTACTCTTTATTGCCGATCAAGGCGTAGATTCCATTTCCATGGAACCGGTTGTAACGGAAATTGAAGATTTGCAAATCCGCGAAGAGCATCTTGGTGAAATTGAGAAAGAATATGAAAATCTTTGTGATGCGTATTTACAGCGTTATGCAGAGGGGAAAGGTTTTAATTTCTTCCATTTCAACATTGATTTGGAGGGCGGACCTTGCCTTTCCAAGCGTGTATCCGCGTGCGGAGCGGGGAATGAATATTTTTCCGTCACGCCGAACGGGGATTTGTATCCTTGTCATCAATTTGCAGGCGATGAAAAATTCCGTATGGGTAGCGTAACGGAGGGGATTATTCGTCCTGAACTTCGCGAACAATTTAAAAATTCGTGTTTATTCACCCGTAAAAAGTGTGAAGATTGCTTTGCGAAATTTATTTGTTCGGGCGGTTGCAACGCGAATAACTATCATTTCAACGGGGATATCAACGAACCGTATGAAGTGACTTGCGCGATGATGAAAAAGCGTGTGGAATGTGCAATGCATATTCTTGCAGAGAAAAAAATACTCGGCTGAAAACCTTTTTAAAAAAATGCGTTGCGTTTTGAGAAAAGAATTGAGAAAATAAGCGCAAAAAAAGAGGATTTTTTCACAAAAAAGACAAAATTTTTTTTAACGCTCGTTGTTATGACTTGACGAGTGTATAGAAAATAATGTATAATAAAAAGGTAACATTGTAATTTGGGCGATAAACCCGAAAACTTGTAACTCGGGTGGACAAGCCCGAAAACAAACAGGAGGCTTATTAAAATGGGCAAGAAAAAATCGGTGGTGTTAATGACTTTATTGACCATCGTAATCGTCGTATTAAGCGCATTGACGGCATTCCCCAAAATTGATAATTTGCCGGGAACGGTAAAGAAGTGGAATCCCGCTATGATGCAGTACGATTTGGGTATGGACCTCGGCGGCGGCTATTATGCTTACTATTATCCAGAAGGCGTAATCACCGAAACCGAATATGAGAACAATCTCGCAGACAAGACGGATGAGGAAAAGGCTGAATATGCAGAATCTTACTTCAATCCCGAAGGCAGCAGCTTGTATTTCGACACAGACGAAGATAAAAATATCGTTTCTGACGGTGTGATTTCCGAAGATTTCACGGCAGCTTTCAATGCAGCGGCAGCAGAAATCGAAGCGCGTTATGCAGCAATGGGTTATTCTGATTACAGCGTAGCTATCGTAGATAACTATGCAATCAAAGTAACGCTTCCCGCTTCTGAAGTGAATGCAGGGCAAGTAATTTCCAGCTTTATGCTCACGGGCGAAATGACCATTCAAAAGGGTGGCTCGGTAATCGACGAATTGAAAGGCAAAGAAACGAAGGTTTCCGATTTGATTAAGAGCATCAGTGTTGGTACGCAGTATGACGTTGCTTTCTTGAGAATTAACTTCACAAAAGCAGGTAAGGAAATGTTGGCAGGCGTTAAGAGCTCGCTCACCGCTTCCACCGGTGCGTCTACGGAAGCAACGACGTTGGATATTTTGGTTGGCGAAACCAAGCTTGTATCCATCTATCAAGATCATATTTCCGATAACAATACGGCGAAAGTGCCCATGGCATACGTTGAAAATAAAGATTACGTAGAAATGGCGAGCGTACTTTTGAACTCCGTTCTTAAGAATGGTTCTTTTGATATCGAATTCCAAACGCTTGCTACCAGCGACATCCGTTCGTTTGCACCCGTTTACGGTGAAAATATCATGACGATGATTTTCATTGCAGGGGCAATTGCAATCGTTGGTTTAATCGCATTGGCTATCGTAAAGATGGGCAGATTCGGCGGCGTTAGCGCATACAACAGCGCATCTTATCTTATCGTTGTTGGTTTGTGCTTTGCGTTTATCTCCAAGGGCGTATTTGAAATCACGCTTGGTTCGGTGCTCGTATTCTTTGCAGGGCTCGTTCTTGTGAACGTTCTCCAAGCATACGTTTACAACGCAATCAAGGCAGAATTTAGCCTTGGTAAGACGGTGGAATCTTCCGTAAAAGCTGGCTATAACAAGACGTTTTGGACGGTAGTGGACGTTTATGCGGTATTGTTGCTTGCAAGCCTTGCGCTTCTCATTGGCGGCGCAGGTGTATATACGCTTGCATTGCAGGCAATCATCTGTGTAATCACGGGTGCGTTCTGTAATTTGCTTTGGGGCCGTTTCATCAACTTTACGTTCCTTTCTGCAAGCAAGAACAAATATCAATATTTCCGCTTTGTAAGGGAGGATGACGACGATGAGTAAGCTTACGAATTGTGTAAAGAAAGGGACGCTTTGGTCCGTTATTGTCGTAATCGTAATTGCCGTAGGTCTTGTGCTTGGCGCAGTGTGCGGCTTTAATACGAATGAAACGCTTAAGGATTCTAAAACGCTTACCGTTACGGTGAACAGATTTGCTTATAACACCCAGCTTGACGAAGTGGAAGCAGTTTGTGAAGACGCAATCGGCGATTTGAAAGTTTTGTATGAATACAAGAGCGAAATGTCTGGTGACGATTGCGAAATCGTGTACGTGTTCGATAAAAATGCAGACTTGACGAACGTAGAAAGCAATTTGAAGAAAGCTTTCGCTGAACAGACCGCAGAAAATGGTTCTTTGGCAGGTGCGTTCATTTCCGTTTCGGCTGCAAGCGAAGACGTATCTACAATCTTGGCAAAAGCTTACGTGCTTCGTGCAGTGATTGCAGCGGTTGTAATTGCAGTGCTTGCATTTGCATACGTAGCGCTTCGTCACAGCCTTGGCATGGGTATCGTAGCTGCGGCAAGTGCGCTTGTGGGCGCTGGCCTTACGTCGGCTGTCCTTCTCATTACGAGAATCCCCGTAACGTCCGCTGTAGCATACGTTGTTGCTGTTGGTGCAATGATGTCCTTGGTGGTAACGGTGTTGACGTTGAACAAAGTACACGCAAACATGAAGGCGGAAGAACCTATTGAAGAAACAGTAGTAGCGTCTACGCCCGTATGCACGATTGCATCTCTTGCAATTCTCGTTAGCGCGGCAATGTTGCTCGTAGGTGTTCTTTCTTGGATTGGTGCAGGTGCGTTTACGGTAGCAACGTGGTTTGCAATCGCAAGCATCTTGGCAATGGCAATCGCGGCTTTTGTTGGTATTATCTATACGCCCGCTTTGTATTGTGTTGTAAAGGGTTGCGTTGATAAAAACCTTGGTAGCAACGTGTCGGATTACGTTGGCGCAAAGAAAACCAGCACGAAAGTGAAGAAAGTTTTCGAAAAGAAACAAGCTGTAAAAGAAGAAAAAGCAGAAGTTGTAGAGGAAACGCCTTGCTGTAATTGCAATAAGGATTGCGAAAAAGCGGAAGCTGTTGAAGCAGAAGTTGAAGAAGCAACCGAAGAAGTTGTTGAAGAAGCAACCGAAGAAGTTGTTGAAGAAGCAACCGAAGAAGTAGTTGAAGAAACGGCTGAAGAAGTTGTGGAAGAAGCAAGTGCAAACGAAGAAAACAACGATTAATTAGCGGTTCATACGCAAAAGAACAATCAAAAACGGGCGGGAGGGGGTTACTTCTTTCCCGCCCGATTATGTTTAAAATTTGTAAAAAATCAATCGGATGGTTTGATAGAAGACCGTTTAAAAAGAGCATAATAAAAAAAGAGTTTAAGTTAAGATGAAGAAGATCGTTCCCGAATACGCCTTTACGGCAGAACAATTGAATCATATATCCGTTCTTGCCGATCAAACGGGGTTGACGGAACAGATCACGCGGATTTTATATGCGCGCGGCATTGATGATGCGCAAAAAATTCGTCGATTTATGCAACCGTCGAAAAAGAACTTTTTAGATCCGTTCTTAATGAAGGGAATGAAAGAAGCGGCGGAGCTTATCACATTGGCGCGCGATGAAGGCAGGACAGTGGCGGTGTTTGGCGATTATGATGCCGACGGTATTTGCGCTTCTGCCATCATGTATCACGCGTTGAGAGAATTTGGCATTGACGCGCATATCTATGTTCCCGAACGTGCGGACGGATATGGGCTTTCCATAGAGGCAATCGACCGTATTTTTGAGGAATGTAATCCTGAATTGTTTATTACGGTGGACTGCGGTATTTCTTGCGCCAAGGAAGCGCAATATATTTATGAACTGGGTT
>SVHQ01000165.1 GCA_015055785.1 Clostridiales bacterium
TATCAATCTGCCGTAAGCGTCCGTGCGCGTGTCCGTGCCGCCGAGCACCAACGTTTCCTTTTGCGCTTCGCTGTTCGTCGGCGTGATATAGACTTTTGGAATATAACCCGTTTGTGTTGTGCCGTCAGCGGTCGTGAAAGAAACGTAATAGTAGGGTTTGTCTAACTCGACGATTTCGCCAAGCAAGGTCACGCTGTCGCCGCGCACGAGGGGAACGGTTGCGAAAATCGGCGTTGCGTAAGGGATTTTGTACACGCTTGCCGCGTTGGAAAGATAGCCGATTTTTTGTTCCTCTTCCGTGTAAATAATTTTATATTCGTCCGTGGGGTATTCCGTGCAAGAGGACGAATACACCAAGAAAGTGTTGTATTTTGCTTTCGATTCGTTATACACCGCAATCAAATCATACACGTCCGTTGTGCCGATTTTTAAAGCGGTGACGGGCGCGTTGGTGCGCTTGTGGGAAAGATAGGGGAAAACCGTCGCGTCTTGTAAAGAATTAAGGTCAAATTCCACCATGAAAGCGTTGTTCGTCGTTTGCACAACGGTAAATTCCGTCGGCGTACTTCCAAAAATTTTGTCTCCGAAATCGTTCGTGGGGATATTTTGCACCGTGGGCAGTTGTAATTTGTCTGTCACGGCGAGGAAATTATCATCATAAAGCACGTATGCCGCGTTATCCTTTATGGATAGAGCAAACGAGGTCACATTGCTATCACTGCCGTACACCCATGCATCATTGAGGCTATACGTTGTATTTTTTGTATATTTCCCCTCTGCCGTTTGTGGAGCATTGTATTTATGCACGGTATTCTTTTCCAGTGCGTATAAATTGCTGCGATAATCCGTTTGTATCTTTTCCGTATCCTCAGGCAAATCCGTCAAAATGGCGTTCGTGGAAGTGTTGACCGTCGCGAACGTGGCTTCAGTGTACGCGTATACGTTAGAACCGCAGGCAACGTATAAATTACCGCAAGCATCTGCCGTTAAATGAGAGGGGTATTGTGAGGAAGTCTTTTGCGCGGACTTCCAAATCCATTCGCGCGTTTCCGTATCCTTGGAAAGAGTGTAGAAACTGTTTTTATCCGTAGCGAAATAATAGGTGCCGTATACGTTTACTGCGCCGACGAGATTGCCGTTGAAACGAGGGGACGTTGTAAGCTGTTCGCCGTAAGTGCTTTCGTTTAAATCGAAAAGGAGCGCGTCCGTCTGATTGGCAACAAGCACCGTTTTGTCATCCGATGCGATATATTTTGCTGAAAGTGTTGTATCAATCGGTTGTAAAAATTGCTCATTTCCAATATCGTAAACGGAAATGCGTTTGTTGCCGACGTCAGAAAGGAAAAGCTTTTCATTCCCAAGCGTAACGTCCGTAGCGTCTTGTAAACGCTGCAACGAAGCAGAGCCGCCGTTGATTTCAAAATCGGTGAACTCACAGGTCTGTAAAGAATACTGCAATACAGCGGTATTCTTTAAAAGATAGGCAAAACCGCCGTGTAACGTGATTGCGGCATACCCACCGTGACGTTCGTCTAAAGGCGTTACGTCGCTTGCCGCTTTGCTTTCGGATAACGCGGTGAGGTTATAGCTGAAGAAATTTCCCTCGCTCGTCACGCAGTACAACGCACCGTCGAGAATGGAAAGGGCTACAAGCTCGGTGGGGAAAGCGGTGACAAAAGTATCGTTCTTGTTTCCGCTCGTGCCGATTTTGCTTAAATATTGACCGCTGTTTGTATAATAGAGTTCGTTTTGATAGAACGCCAAAACGGGGGTAAGCGTCAAATTTTCCACAAGCAAAGTGGAGGCATTGAAAGTGAGATTATTTAAAGGTGCGTGGGAAATTTGCGATTTGTTTCCCGACGTGTTTGTATAATACAGCTGATCGCCGTGAATGGCAAACGTACTGCAAACAAGTTCCGTTTTTGTAGCGTTGCTATTTTCATTCCCCATTTGATGCGGGTCGAGGACGTAAAGCGTTGTTGCAGCGTCTAAGAAATATAAGCGCTCGTTGCTGTCAAATTCCAGCTTTGTCACTTTATTTTGTGCGGAGCTTTCGCCGTGGGTGTATTGATAATACGTGTCGGCTGCCTTGTGATAAACGTAAATTGCGTTACCGTCTGCAATCGCTTTGTAATTTGCCGATACGGCAACGTCCGTAGGTGCGGACAAAGCTAAATACTGTTCATACGTGTTCGGCGATAACAATTTTGCGCCCGTTGCGGCTTTTATAGCCGCTTTTTTCTTTTCAGGCATTACAGACGTTGTCTGCGTTTGTGCATCGTTTGCGCGTGCAACGGAAAATGCCGTTTTCGGCAAAGCGAAAGCGGTGAGTGTGCAAACGGATAAAATTGTCGCCAAAATTTTTCTCATACACTATTATTATAGCACGCATGAGAGAAAAAAGCAAGGGGATTGTATAAAATTTGTCGGAATATGGGGCGGAAATTTGACGAAAAAACATACTCCTTGTTACGTCTTGTAGAATTTTAGTGAGAAAGCTGTTTTTTTTGACCAAAAATCACATTAATAGGCAACCGTATGGCATAATTAAGCCCTTTTATACCCTGCAAATACGAACAATTGTTCGTGTTTTTAGGAAAATATTGGCAGTATAGACTTGAATTTTTTTCAATCAATGGCATAATAAGCCGTGTTCTCGCGAAAAAAGGCGAGTAGTGGAAAAATAAATTAGATGAATGGAAGTGAGGTGAGGACTTTTTGGAGAATTATGCAAAAGTGATTTTATACACGTATCCTTTGTTGAAAACAGTGGGTAAAGATTATGCGGATCATATAAGAAACAAAGCGTTGCTGTCTTATGAAAGTGCATGGGATACGGAGAGGTTGACGGAATATATTGCGGAGGAAATTCTCCGAAAAGAGCGTTTGGAATGGTTGAAATCGGTTGTGGAAGAGGTTTTGACAGAACTCAATGATTTGGAAAAATCGCTGGTTGCCATTCGATATTTTGGGAAAAGGAAAAAATCGCAAACCGCTTTTCAAGGCAATATGAGCGAACGAGATTATTTCCGTCGTCAGCAGCGATTGGCAGAAAAATTGAATAAATTGCTTTCAGGGAAAGGCGTTACGGAAGAAGTGTATTTGCGTGATTTTGCGAGCTTAGATATTTTTGAGAAAATTCACCGTTTTATCGCTGAGGGTAAGGATAAAAAACGCGTTGCGAATGAATGGCAGTTTGTTTGAATTATGGAATTTGTTCCGTTTGTTCCTCTGTTTCGTAATAAAAATTTCGCTTGGGTTGTTTGAGAATGAGGGCGGCGATTACGGGCACGAGCAGGCATAGCGCAACCAAAATGGCGATTTGAACGGGCGAGGATTTTTGCGTATTTTCATCGGGCTCTTTCGAAGGAGGCGGCGTTTTCTGCGCTAAATAATCGGCGTATTCCGTGTTTTCTTCATAGGATACGTAGTCGGGCTTTGGAATATAACCGAACGTGTCGCCGCGAAGTACGTAACAATAGGTCTTTCCGCCGAAGTAAAAATCTCCGTAATATACGCAGGAAACTTTGAGTTGGGTAAGGAAAGAGGAATCTTCAATTTGTGTGTCGCCAATTTGGTAATACACGTCAAAAATATAATATAGATAGGGACGTTTGGGAACGTATTCGACGAAAGTTAGTTGTTCCGTCCTTGCGTAGCCGGTGATTTTTTCAAGTACGGAATCATCGTAAAGATATTCTATTTTGCAATAATCGGGTTGATAATCAAGCACTTTGACGTAGTAGGTTTTTGGGAGCAGAAATATTCCCCGCTTTTCATCGGGCAGGGAGTAGAAATAGGTGTTATTGTTTAGAACACAAGCGTAACTCCCCGATAAGGGAACCGTTGTTTCCGCTGTTGCTTGGATAGGCTTGTTTTTTAGCGAGCCGAAAAGGGAATATGTCCAAGACAACATCGCGTTTAACGCAAAGATAAGTATATAAATTAAAAGTAAAACTGTCTTTTTCATAAGCGATTTTTTGTGAGGTTATTTTTTATATTATCGATAAAGTAATTATAAGGGTGGGAGTGGAAAAGATTTTGGCTGATTGGAGGGGATTTTGAGAGAGATTGTAGAAAAACTCTGTAAAATTGAAGCAGAATTGAAAAGACGGAAGGAAGGTGATTTTTTAGCGCGGTATAACACCGGAGAAAAAATCCATCAAAAACAAGTAGCTTTTCATAATCAGACCTCAGAGAGCTGTCGGGT
>SVHQ01000166.1 GCA_015055785.1 Clostridiales bacterium
GAACAATCCGCACACGCATGCAACCGTGCTGATATATCCATCAATCCATGAAAAAATAAATATTAATAAAAAACTCGCCAACAGTAAAAAAGTACTGCCTACAGCGCATATCGTTCGCAATTTTCTACTCATATCATCCTCTTACAGCAAACCTTTGCGGATTGCGTACCCCTCTAAATTATCACGGTCGCTAATCACGATTTCCTTAAAATTAAGATCTTGCATCAGTACGGATAACAACACCGCGCCGCCAGTCAATACGTCTGCACGCCCCTGAGGAATACACGGCATTGCGGCAATCTCCTCTACGGTCATTTTAGATAATCTATCCGCAAGCTGTTGCATCTTTTCCGCGGTAATCACTGCGCCCGTCACTTTTTCGGAATCGTATTCTTCTAAACCCAAAGATATCGCCCCCAACGTCGTTGCGGTGCCACCAATGCCGTATAAAATAGCGTTTGGAACTTGTCCAAAAATTTTAGCCGCGTTTTTTGCCTGCAACGTCAAGGCGTTTTTATCCCTGCCACATTTGTCTTTCAAACGCACCACGCCAATGTCAACGCTTTTCTTGTATATCAATTTCCCTTGTTCTTTTACCACAATTTCCGTGCTTGCGCCACCGATATCAATTAACGCTCCGTCGGCGTTGCCCAAAGCCCCTAAAATGCCTATTTCCGCTTCCGTTTCACCGGCTATCACTTCCACAATCAGGCTGCAAAGCTCTTTCACTCTGTTCACGAAATCCGCACCGTTTTTCGCCGAGCGTACCGCGGCTGTCGCAAAAGCATAAACTGCTTCCGCTCCTTCATTTTTCGCCATAGCATAAAACTCCGCAACAGCAATTGCGGAGCGCTCGATTGCGTCCTTGTTCAAAAGCGAAGACGTCGCGATGCCTGCCCCTAAACGAGTCGTTTTTAAACGCTTATATAAAACTTTTCCGTCCGCCACGAACATGAGGCGAACGGAATTCGAGCCGATGTCAATCACGGCAAATTTTTTCATTTAATTAGTCCTCCGGAAATACGTAACCGCTTTGATATGCCAGCCATTCTTTACCAAATAACGATTCGTAATACTCCGCGTTCTTTGTATTGCTGTCCAATTCTTGTTCCAAGCGATTGGTTTCTTCCGTTAATTCCTTAATTCTCTTATTGTATACCGCCGATTGAATACCTTGATATACTAAAAAAGAAAGCAAAAATACAAGCAACAAGGTCGCTGCGACAGCGCTTGCCGTAATAACTTTTCTCATTTTTTCTTGTGTCATATATTATATTCACCTCTTTTTGAGAGTTTTTTCTTGCTTTTTTGCCTTTTTACCACTTTGGTAAGCATATTATAACATACTTTTTCAAAAATTGCAAGAGTTCTGTGCAAAATTTTTAAATATATTATTAAACCGATTGTATATCCCAATATCATATATAGCCGAAAATTGGGAAAACGCAATAGGTATGCGGTAAAAATGCATAAAGCTGTAAGTGTTAAGCAATATAGTAAGTCAGCAATAAAGCCAACAATTCTATTTAGATGATTTTGATGTTTGAATAACTTGCGAATGAATGAAAACGGTTCATACATCAAACCACCCACAAAACCTATTGCCAAACAAAGACAAAAAATATAAAACTGATTCTTTGAATCCATTTTATCTATTTGAAGATGCGCGAAGCAAAGCTCTTTCCGCCGTAAGAAATTCCTACAATTTTACCCTCTGCCGTAAACGCGCCGCTTGTTTTGGAAAAACCTGTAATTCTTAAATCCGTACCTACGATATGTAATTTCTCACCGCCGCTAAGCGCGAGTATAATCTTCACTTCTGAAAAGGCTACTACGCTTTCAACGCCGCTGATATTTAAATTTTTCCTTTGTTCAAGTATGATGGAATGTTTCGTGATTTCTTGCATACCGTATCTTATGCAAGAATTTTTATTTATATGCTATTCTTTTTTAAATTTTTCAAGAAAGGAATGCTTTTCTCCGTCTTGTTTATATTCCGCTAACGTATCCAACTGCACGTTATGAATGCTTTGGAAAATATTATTTTCAACGTTTTCGTTTTCCTTTTTCAATTCCGCAATCAATGCTTTCACCCGTCTTCTTGCAGAAAAGGTATCCTCGTCGCCGCCCGTTAGATTTTGCGTGAATTTACAAGCGCAAGCGATAAATTCCAATTGATTATATTCCTTCCAACGCAAAATGTCGTTTTCTAAAATACAATATAACGGCCGAATCAACTGCATACCTTCAAAATTCGTACTGTTTATTTTGGGCAACATACCTTGAATTTGTCCGCCGTATAACATCCCCATTAGCGTCGTTTCTATTACGTCACTTTTATGATGCCCTAATGCAATTTTATTGCAACCAAGCTCTTTCGCTTTTGCATACAAATGCCCTCGGCGCATACGCGCGCAAAGATAACAAGGCGAAGTTGCCGCCGCTGCATCTGCCGCCGCAAACACGTCGCTTTCAAACACCGTAATCGGTACGTTCATTAATCTTGCATTATCTTCTATCTTCTTGCGATTGGCTTCGTTGTACCCTGGGTCCATCACCAAAAAAATTATCTCGAATGGAACGTCGCTGTGTCTATGTAATTCTTGCATTAATTTTGCAAGCAACATGCTGTCTTTTCCGCCAGAAATACAAACCGCGATTTTATCCCCACTTTCAATTAATTGATATTTTTTCACCGCCAACACAAAAGGCGACCACAGCGTTTTTCTGTACGTCGTGATAATCGATCGCTCTATTTGTTGATAACGTTCCAGTTCCTTGGGCATAAACCGCTCCTTTTTCCTACTCTCTATCGTATAATCAATAATTTCTCTTTTGCGCGCGTAATTGCCGTGTATAACCAGCGATTTTTCTCTTCACCAAACGCCCAAGATTCATCAAATACAATGACAAAATCAAATTCCGAACCTTGCGCTTTGTGGCAGGTAATCGCATAGGCGAACTCAAAACGGCAAATAGGCTCCTCCGACACAACGCGCAATTTATGCAACAGAGCAAAATTTGCCTCATGCACCACTGAACCATCTGAAAGAGTCGCCGCGCGTTCGCTGTACATATGACGGTATTCCCCGTTGGTAAAAATTCCCGTATCAAAAGGTACTTTCACCCCAACGTCTAAAAAATCTGCTTGAAATTCCATTGTTGCCAAGTCATCAAAGCCGACCTTTATATCGTTCGCTTTGCCAATAATTCCATTAACCAAATGAAAACGTTGATTTTTATCCAGAGGCTTTTCCCAATCGTTAAGGGTACAGATAACCTTTTCCCCCTCCGTCGGCAAAACCTCTTCCGCGGAAATCCCCTTATATTCGCGCACTTCATTATTTAAAGAAAGTCGCGTACGATTACGTCCACATATAATTTGGTCCGCTTTCAAAAATAACCGCTTGCGTTCCGCTTTCGATAAGGCGTTTCGGCGTATCACGCACACCGTATCTCCATAATTACCGTAAGGAATTATTTTGCCCTCTCGCGCCATCGTCGCCACTTGTATAATGGGATTGTCTGCCGCTTGGCGTACAATTTCACGCATTGTATAATGTGGATTCGCCAACAGCGTGCACGTGCCATTCACCGGCGGCAATTGCGCGCTATCTCCACAAAAAAGACATTTAACGTTAAAACTGAGCAAATCGGTCAACACGGCTTCGTTGATCATAGACGCTTCGTCAATAATAATCAATCGGATTTTCTCGTCTATCTTTTCCCGTTTGATAAAAGACAGTTCTTGCCGCTGAATAATCTCGCCGTTTTCATCGACGTCGAAATCCTCTTCATCGCGCACGTAAATCAAGCTGTGTACCGTACCTGCCAAAGTACCGTTTCGCACAAGATTCGCTGCAGCCTTTCCCGTAGGCGAAACAAACACCGCCTCTACGCCTATCTTCAACATCAATACATTACGCACAATGTAATCGATTAGAAAGGTCTTCCCCGTGCCTGCATAGCCCGATAATACAAACACTTGATTCTGCGTATTGACAAACCATTCCGCTATTAAATTTTTCGCATTTTCCTGATCGGACGTCAGCACCGTTTCCATTCTATTTGTATTGTATCACATCTTTTTTATAATTGCAAGCATTTTTACGAACATTTGTTCATTTTTTATAAAAAAAGTCGAATTGGTTAAAATTCGACTCGATTTATACAATATTTTGTGGTTTTTTCTTTATTTTTGTTTGTATT
>SVHQ01000167.1 GCA_015055785.1 Clostridiales bacterium
CTACGCTGCTTTGTGTTTTGAACAAAAGGCGACGCAGGAATATTTATATAATGCGGTAAAAGACTTGCTAACGGAAGTGGACGGGCTTGGCGGCATTATTACAATCACGATGAGTGAAAATCTCACACATTGTAACTATCGTCCGAGCACGAATTGTCCCATCTGTAAAAATATACCGCCCGAGCGTTCTGCGGCGGCTGTAAACAACGTGATACAAAAGGCGATTAAGGATAGCGGCAGTAAAGCGGAATTGATTGCAAACCTTTGGGGCTGGTCGTCGTTTATGGATTGGACGGAAGAACAGACCCTGCGCGGTGTGGAGCTGTTGGATAAAGATATCTCCGTCATGTGCGTTAGCGAGTATGATTTAGAAATCGAAAAAGGCGGGGTAAAGGGCAGAATTATTGATTATTCGATTTCCAACCCAGGGCCGAGTGAAATCACCAAAAAAACCTTACAAAAAGCGTCGGATTTGGGTCATAGAGTCTATGCAAAAATTCAAGTGAATAATAGCTGGGAGTGTTCCGCTGTTCCGTATTTACCTGTATTTGATTTGCTTTACGAGCATTTACAAAACCTCACAAAAATTGGTGTAAAAGATTATATGTTGACTTGGACGTTAGGCGGGTATCCGTCCCCGATGCTTGGAATGGTTGCTGAATACGTTCAAGATGAAAAGAATTTTTCGCTGGATAGCTGGTATGAAAAAACCTATGGTCAATATCATAAAACGGTAAAAGAAGCGGTAAAATATTTTTGTGATGCATTCAAAGAATATCCTTTCAGCATCGATGCATTGTATTATTCTCCAAAGACGTTAGGTTGCGCGAATATTTGGTCATTAGAAGCGGAAGAGAAAACTTCTTTTATGGTGTGTTATGCTTTTGACGATTACGAAACGTGGACGAAACCTTACCCCATTGAAGTGTATCTTTCTCAATATGAAAAATTGCTTAAAAAATGGGAAATGGGATGCAAGATATTAGATGAAAATATTGAGGAAAATGACTTCGATTTGAAGCTGTTTGCAAAAGCTGCCTATACGCATTTCAAATCCGATTATTTGCAAACCAAGTTCTCGTGTTTAAAACGTGAGAAAGAAAAGCATGTAGAAGAGCTGAAACAGCTTTTAGAGGAAGAGAAGAAAAATACAAAGCAATTGTTGGAATTGGTTTATGAAAACACTTATATCGGTTTTGAGGCTTCTAATCATTATTTCTATACGGATAGAAATTTATTGGAGAAACTTTTAGCTATCAAGCAATTAGAAAAAACTCTTTCATTAAGGTAGTAAAAAATAGGAAAGGTTAGTTAACAACCGTTAATTTTACCGAGCAAAAAAGTCATTGCGGAATTTTGATATGTACCTCCAAAGTTAGGCTGGGGGTACATATCATTTTATTGGGGATATATTTTGGGGTATCCTTTGTTCTTGATAAAAAATATTGTCAGAATTATTGCAAGTTTGTTTAATTTGTGTTACAATATATATTAAAGCATAGTGTAGAGAATGTTTCAAGGAACGTTTGCGTAATGAAAAAGGACTTAAAAACAAGACTGATAAATAGAAAAATTAAAAAACCCAATGTGTTTTTGATGACCGTTGCCATGTGGGTGTTGGGCATTTTTAATAAATTGTACAAGGTGAAATTCAGTTACGATTACGATCCGAAATCGCTGAAAGGTCAGCCAACGGTTTTAGTGGCTTCTCATGCTTCAAGGTTAGAATTTATTTATATGATGTACGGTTTTAAACGTAAAGATATAAATATGGTGTGCGGTTATCAAAACATTGTACAAAAGGGTCTTTACTATCCGCTTTTGGCGCTTGGCATCATATCCAAGTATTTATACCAACCAGATGTTGTTTGTTTAAAGCAAATGTTTAAAGTGCTGAAACGCAACGGTGCAATAGGGCTTTTCCCCGAAGGGATTCAATCGACCAGCGGAAGCACGCATCCTATAAATCCCGCAACGGCGCAGTTTATCAAGCGCAGCAAGGCGAATATTGTGGTGGCTACTTCGCAGGGCGCATACTTGGCTACAAACCGCTATTCGTCCGACCGTAAAAAAGGACCTATCCATGTGCGTTACAGCCTTTTGTTCACGCCTGAAATGCTGGATACGCTTAGCGAGGAAGAAATTTACCGTTCTATTTTACAAAAAATCAGCTATAACGATTTTGCTTTTAACAAAGCGGCGCGCTATAAATACATTGGCAAAAAACCGAATGCATTCGGGATAGATAAAATACTGTATAAATGTTCCGACTGTAAAGAAGAACATACTTTGCACGTAGAACAGGATACCGTAATTTGCAAAAATTGCGGTTTTAGCGTGAGAATAAACGAATATTACGACTTGGTTGATGGAAAGGGCAGTGTATGTCCTGCCGACATAGACGCATGGTATAAATGGCAACGCAGATGTGTGGCCAAGCAAGTGCAAGAGGATGATTTTCAATTGACGTTGCAAGGAAGTCTGTGCGCTTTAAGATTAGATAAATTAAGAAAACCGCCTAAGGATAAAATGATTTTATCCGTTGGTCAGGCAAGGCTGACGAATAAAGGACTTTCCTTTAAAGGTATGCTTGAAGGGCAAAGCGTAGATTTTGAATTTGACGCAAAATTTGTCTATTCGCTCACTTTTTCCACGAAAGGATTTTTGGAATTTTACCACAAAAACGATTATTATGTGATTATTCCCGACAATAAGGAACAATGCTTGATTGAGTGGACTTTGGCATCGGAAGAAATTCATAATCTCTACGACGAAAAGTGGAAGCTCGCGTGCGCAGACGTTTATGATTACGACAAAGGAGATACAAATGAGTAGATCAACAGAGTTAGACGTAAAAGTAAAATTTGGTCTTAAAAGCTTTATCGCAGTTGTAGCGATATTGGTGGCGGTTTTATTCGTCGTTGGTATTCTTACTTTTGTAATACCCGCAGGCCGCTATACAATTTACACGACCGATATATCCAAAATGGGGCAGCCCTTTTTTGAATACACCACCGATGCATCTTTGAATAAGCAAATTGTGATGGATTCCTTCCGTTTGCTTACAGATGCGGAAAATACTTCTCGGCTTTCGGTGCTCCGTTGGTTGACTTCCCCGTTTGAAGCTTTGCTGTTCGGCAGCAATAGTGCAAACATGATTATGATTATTGCGCTTTTGTTGGTGCTTGGCGGCACGTTTAAGGTGTTGGAAGAAAGCGGTGGGCTCGTTTCCCTCGTAAGAGTGATTATGACCAAACTCAAATCCCATCGTTTTGCCGTTATTTGGGCTGTCACTGCCGTTATCATGATTTTATCCGCTGTATTCGGACTTCAAGAACAGCTGCTTATTTTATATCCCGTTTTTGCGATGCTTTGTACGGCGTTGAATTGGTCGCGCTTTACGGCAATTTCGTTTGTTTTGGTAGCATCGGGGGTTGGGTTTACTACGGCGCTTACCAATCCGCTGACCATCGGTACGGCTTCCATTGCTGCTGGGGTGAGCGTTGCAGACGGTATTTGGTATAGATGTATCATCTTTTGTGTGATGTACGTTATCACGGCGTGGTTCTTGACCTTTTTAGCAAAGCGTGATGAAAAGCAAGCAACGGAAAAGTTTGACGTGCAAGGTTTTGTGGCGGTTTCGGGGGAACAACACGCCGAGGACGTCCGCAAGGCAAAAATGATTATCATACTCTTCTCCGTCGCGCTTTTGTCGGTGATTATAACGACGTCGATTGCTTCGCTTAGGTCGCTTGCCATGGTGTTTATGGCGGTTGCATTTATCGTAGGCACGGTGATTATTGGAAGAGTTTTGTTGGGTTCGTATAAGCGTCTTGGCAAAAGTTTTGTGGTGGGTGTAAAAGACGTGCTTCCGTCCATCGTCATTATTATGATTGCCTTTGGTATTACGCATATTGCGCAGCAGGGGAATATATTACATACGATTTTCTATTATTTTTATAATTCGGTAACGAATATTTCTCCCTATCTTGCGGTGATTATTTTATACATATTCATCTTGATTATCGAGTTCTTTATTCCCAGCGCATCGGCAAAAGCTGTCTTGATTATACCCATGCTTACCCTTGCGCCGATAGAGGGGATTAGCAAGACGGTCATCATTTTGACATACTTATTTGCCGATGGCTATACCAATGTTTTGTATCCGACCTGCGGAACGTTGCTTGTAGGA
>SVHQ01000008.1 GCA_015055785.1 Clostridiales bacterium
TCAACGCGCTGATTCCTCGCGGCGGCGCAGGGCTCATTCGCGCCTGCGTGGAAAATGCAAAGGTGCCTTGTATTCAAACGGGCACGGGAATTTGCCACGTATACGTGGACAAGGACGCGAATTTGGAAAAGGCTCTTACCATTATCGAAAACGCCAAAACTTCCCGCCCCTCCGTTTGCAACGCCGAAGAAGTGTTGCTTGTGCACGAAAATATCGCAAAAGAATTTTTGCCTAAATTATACGAACGTCTCTGCCTTATTCGCAAAGCACAAGAAAAACAGCCCGTCGAGCTTCGTTGCGACGCCCCTGCTTTCAAACTTCTCTCCTCTTTGCAAGAAGCGGAAAACTATGTAAAATTAGCTGGTGAACAAGATTTCGATACGGAATTTTTAAATTACATCTTGGCTGTAAAAATCCTTTCGAACGTGGAAGAAGCCATCGCGCATATCTCCGCGCATTCTACGGGACACAGCGATTGTATTGTCAGTGAAGATAGCGACGTTTGTGAACGTTTCGCACTTTGCGTGGACAGTGCGGCGGTGTATATCAATGCTTCCACCCGTTTCACTGACGGTGGCGAGTTTGGAAAAGGCTGTGAAATCGGCATTTCCACACAAAAACTACACGCGCGCGGGCCGATGGGTTTAACAGAGCTATGTTCGTATAAATATATCGTCAAAGGGACGGGGCAGATACGCGTTTAATTTAAAATAGCATAGGCAGGTACGCGTTTAATTAAGTAAAGGAGTATTTTTATGAAATATACGTTAGGATTTATCGGTTGCGGAAACATGGGTGGCGCTTTGGTGCAAGCCGCAGCAAAAACAATAGATGGCAAACAAATCGCTGTTTGTGATTTTGACAAGGCAAAAGTAGAAAAACTGCAAGCTTCGTGCGGCGTTGTTCCCACCACGGGAAAGGATATTGCACAGAACGCACAGTTTGTCGTGCTTGCCGTCAAACCGCAAGTTATGCAAACGGCTGTCGCAGATTTTGCGGAAGAGTTACGCGCAAGAAAGGACGTCACCATTATCACAATGGCAGCAGGTTTGTCCATGCAAGCCATTCGCTCGTTTATCGGCACAGACTTGCCCATCATTCGCATTATGCCCAACACCCCCGTAGCCGTTGGCGCAGGTATGATTTTATACACCACGGCAGACGTTTGCGAAAAAACGGAAGAACAATTCCTTTCCGTCTTTAAAAAAGCAGGTTTATTTGATAAAATTCCCGAAGATAAAATCGACGCAGGTAGTGCTGTTTCAGGCTGTGGCCCTGCTTTTGTATATATGTTCGCCGAAGCCCTCGCAGACGGCGGCGTGGAATGTGGACTGCCGCGCGATAAGGCGATTACATACGCGGCACAGACCTTGCTTGGCGCAGCGGAAATGTTATTACAAAACGGCAATCCCGGCGCATTAAAGGACGCGGTTTGCTCCCCTGGCGGCACAACGATTGCAGGTGTGCACGCTTTGGAAAAAGCAGGTATGCGAAACGCCGCTATGGACGCGATAAACGCCGCCTACAATCGCACGTTGGAATTAAAAAAATAACCAGCGTTACGCCAACGTTCCGTTGGATTACGTCTTTCTGTCTTTCTAATTCGGGACTATGCGCCGTGCCGTTCCCCAACAAGGGTCAAAGGACGAGTTGCCCGTTAAGAAAGGCATTGGTAATGCCTTTTAGGGACGAGATGAGTGAACGCATATGTTTGGGCGAACGGTGACCGAGAACAATGTTTACCTTACATTGTTCGAGAAGAATCCCTTGCGTGATATGGAGTGGAACTCCACGAAAAGTGAACTCCAAGAAAGCAAACGATAGTTTGCGCTATATTATTTATCAAATTTGTTGAATTTAAATATACTTTTAAAAAAGGAAAAACCCGATGACGCTTGTCATCGGGTTTTCCTTAGTTCGTTGGAGCTTTATTACTTCTAATAAATTAGGAATAATGTCTTATTTATTGCCGTTTTTATGGTTTTTATAACGGAATGCCTAAAAAATCTGCTTTATTTAACAAAAGTTCTCTCTTAAACAGCTCTGCGACAAATTTTCTTTTTTCTTGAAAGGTCGCTTTCTTTAAAATATGTTTCACGGTGAACACTCGATATTCTTTGGGGAACATTGTTTTCACGCTCGGAAAGAGATAAACGCCGTTTACAAAAGCCATCAAATGCACTTCATTTTCTCCTGAGGTTTCTCGCCAATCGAAATAATCGCGACCCTTTTTAAAGCGACAGACGTAGGTACAACTGCTATCCCCACCCTTTTCGTAAAAGTATTCGAACACAAACCCTCTTTCAAGAAAAGGCGTCATCAGCATTTTTATATCGTCTGCTATGGATTGTATATTCATAGGCATTTTCCTTGTTGGGAGTGCATTTTGTGGCTTCGCCATAGACCGCTTACGCGGAACGGAAAGATAGAAAGGTGAAACACCCATTGGGTGTGGTTATTCGAGAATTGCCTTAATACGACGAATACCGCTGCCACAGCTCTGTTCTTTTTGAATCTTGAATTTACCAAGCTTACCCGTCGATTCTACGTGCGGTCCGCCGCAAATTTCTTTCGAGAAATCGCCGATGGTGTACGTTTTTACCACTTCACCATACTTACTTTCAAACAAACCCGTAAAGCCCTCTGCTTTCGCTTCTTCCAAAGAAATTTCCTTCATCACAACAGGAATATCCTTTTGGATAACTTCGTTTACCATGTCCTCTACAGCCTTGATTTGTTCGGCTGTCATGGGTTGGGGCAAATTGAAGTCGAAACGGAGTCTTTCTTCCGTGATGTTCGAACCCTTTTGGTTTACGTCGGGCGAGCATACTTTCTTCAAAGCCGCATGCAACAAATGCGTTGCCGTATGCAAAGCCGTCGTCGCTTCTTTATGGTCTGCAAGCCCACATTCAAACTTACCTTCGCTGCCTGCACGGCTCTTACTTTGATGTTCTTCAAACGCCGCTTTATAACCGTCAATATCCACGGTGAGCCCACGTTCCTTTGCCATTTCGTCCGTGATTTCCACAGGGAAACCATACGTATCGTACAAACGGAACGCCTGCTTGCCGTTAATCACCATTTCCGGCACAAAATCGGGGTTTTGCTGCGCCATGAATGCATTTTTACGTTCAATGCCGTTGACACATTTTTCAAATTCTTTCAAGCCTTGTTGTAAGGTCTTGGTGAATTTTGCTTCTTCTTTATTCAATTCTTCCGCAATCTTTTCGCGGTTGATGTTGAGTTCGGGATATACGTCCTTATAATATTCAATGAACGACTGAGAAATCTTCGCAAGACTACCTTCGGGAAGCTCGATTTTTCTTCCATAACGCACCGCTCTACGAATGATACGGCGAAGAATATAGCCTTGGTCGGTATTCGAGGGTACGATGCCCTTTTCATCACCAAGCATAAAGGTAGCCGTACGGCAATGATCAAGCAATACGCGGAAAGATTTCGTTGTTTCCTCGTTATCATCGTAGTTCTTGCCCGTCAATTGCGCAATCACTTTGATAGCATTTTCGAAAATATCCGTTTCATATACGCTGGATTTACCGTTCAACACGCAAAGCGCACGTTCCAAACCCATACCCGTATCTACGTTCTTTTGGGACAATTCCACAAAACTGCCGTCCGCCTGCTTGTTAAAGCGCATGAATACGTCGTTCCAAATTTCCAAGAATGCGCCGCAGTTACAATCAGGGTTACACGTAGGCGAACATTTTTCTTTACGAATCACGAACATTTCCGTATCCGTACCGCAAGGTCCCGTCAAACCAGCAGGCCCCCACCAGTTATTTTCACGAGGCATGAAATAAATATTTTCTTTCTTAATCCCTGCTTTTTCCCAAAGGGCAGCCGCTTCGTCATCACGAGGCAACGTATCGTCACCGCCAAATACCGTTACAGCCAGCTTGTCCGAGGGAATCCCCAAGTAATCGGCGCCCGTCAAAAATTCATAGCTCCAAGGAATCATCTCTTCCTTGAAATAATCCCCAAGCGACCAGTTACCAAGCATTTCAAAAAACGTACAGTGTCTTTCGTCACCCACGTCGTCGATATCGCCCGTACGAACGCACTTTTGCACGTCTGTAAGGCGCTTGCCTGCAGGGTGCTTTTCACCAAGCAAATAAGGCACCAGCGGATGCATACCCGCCGTTGTGAACAAAACGGTGGGATCGTTTTCGGGAATCAAGGAAGCGGAAGGAATTACTTTATGTCCGCGGTCCTTAAAGAAATTAAGATACATTTCACGCAAGGATTGTCCTGTATATGTTTTCATATATTTTCCTCTATGGTTTGAAATCTTTTTAATTTTACCTGTTAAAACAGAAAAGTAAAAACTACCCCTTTTATAAGGTATCATTCTACATTATATATATTTAACCCGTCTTTGTCAAGCATTCCTAAGCTTTTCTCACGAATTCACGTTAAATTTTCGTCAATTCATAGCCCGTTTTGCTATCTTTTACGGCATAACCCATCTCCGCGAGCTTGTTTCTCAGCTCGTCGCTCGTCGCCCAATCGCGTGCTGTTCTCGCCGCCCAACGTTCTTCCGCAATCGCCGTTACTTCCGCAGGAATATCCACTGCGTTTGCTTTGTCGTACCATTCCACGTATTCCTTAGCAGGCTTTCTAAACAAGCCCAAAAGGGAATAGGTCTTTCTAATTTGTGCCACAGCGGAAAGTGCCATGAACATACTGCTTGTGTTGCTTTCCACAAGCCACTTTTTGATGTCTTTGAAATATCCAAACAAGTTGGAAAGGGCAAGCGCCGTGTTGAAATCATCGCTCATGCAAGCGTTAAATTCGTCGTCGATTTTTTGCGCATAATCCGCTGCGCGCTGCACATCCTCTCCGTCAATCGAAAGCTCCATGCCCTTGAATTTAAACATAACGCTGTCTACCACCGCTATCAAGGAATAAAATTCATATAAATGCTTTTCAGCTTCGGGGAACAAATCGTCTGTGATATTGATGTCGTTTCTGTAATTCGTCTGCAAAAGGGCAAATTTCACCGCTTCATCGGAATATTTCTCCAACAAATCAGCCAAAAGCAAGCTGTTACCAAGCGATTTGCTCATCTTTTGACCGTTTACTTTAATCAAACCGTTATGCGTCCAATATTGCACAAACTGTTTGCCCGTCAACGCTTCCGTTTGCGCGATTTCGTTTTCATGGTGCGGGAAGATAAGGTCTCTACCGCCGCCGTGGATATCGATTTGGTCACCAAACGCCGCGCGGTTCATGGCAGAACATTCGATATGCCAACCAGGTCTACCCTGTCCCCAAGGGGATTCCCAATAAATTTCGCCCGGTTTTGCGCTCTTCCAAAGCGCAAAGTCGTAAGCGTTTTTCTTCTCGTCATCGTTATCCACACGCACTCCGTCAAGCGCGTCTTCAATGTTACGATTGGAAAGTTTGCCATACCCAGGGAAGGATTCAACGTCAAAATATACGTCGCCGTTCTTCGTTGCGTATGCATGACCCTTTTCAATCAACGTGGAAACAAATTCAATGATATTCTCGATATTTTGCGTAGCTTTCAACCATACGTCAGGGTCATCTACGTGGAATTTTGCCATGATTTCATTGATATTTTCTATCATTTTTGCCGCATATTCATCTGCGGGAATGCCCGTTTCATGCGATTTTGCAATAATTTTATCATCTACGTCCGTGTAGTTTCTCGCATACGTCACGTCGTAACCTAATTTTTTCAGATATTTACGCATAATATCATAAATAAGAGCCTGATATCCATGCCCAATATGTGCTTCCCCCGACACCGTAATGCCGCAAGCGTACATTTTTACTTTCCCCTCTTCTAAGGGTTTAAATTCTTCTTTTTTTCTCGTGTAAGTGTTATAAATTTTCATAGAATTTCATTCTCCTCTTTATATTCAACTCGTACATGGTATACCCATTTATTGTTTTTTGCCGCTACGCTGTTCCTCTGCAATCCGCGCTTTTTCCTTTGCACGTTCTTCCTCTTCATGATCGATTTCGGCATTCAATGCTTTAACAGCGATAATTCCAGAATGTGCCTTATTTTCCGTTTCTGGTTCTCGAATGCGCACGATACGCCCCGGAACACCTACGACCGTGGCATACGGCGGCACTTCCTTCAACACCACCGCGCCTGCACCGATTTTCGCACCTTTCCCGACCGTGAAGCCGCCAAGTATCTTCGCACCTGCGGAAAGCGTCACGTTTTCCATAATGGTGGGATGGCGTTTGCCGCGTTCCTTGCCCGTACCGCCAAGGGTAACGCCTTGGTAAATCACCGTTCCCTTATGCACCTCTGCCGTTTCCCCAATAACAACGCCACTGCCGTGGTCGATAAACACACCGCCGTCGATTTTTGCCGCAGGGTGAATTTCAATACCCGTAAAAAATCGCGCCAACTGACTGATGATACGCGCCAATAATTTTAATTTTATTTTTTGGAAAAAATATGCCACACGATGCCACGATAAGGCATGCACCCCCGCATACGTCAACCATATTTCAAAGGAATTGCGCGCAGCTGGGTCGTTCAATTTTGCCGCTTTAATGTCCTCTCTGAGGTTTTTAAACCACATGATGGCACCCCCTTTAATTATATCTGTCTAAAAAAATACCCCACCTTTACATTATATAAAGGCGAGGTTAAACGCTGTTCCACTTTATTTTAGAAAAACCCAAAGGATTTTTCCCTCGTATGCCCGATAACGGTGGCCACCGCAGAGGATTAGTCTGTCCTGATAACGCAAAAACGCACTTTCACCGCCTTTAAAACATAGCGCACTTTCAGCCTATGGCGCGCTTCTCTGTTCCGTTTTTATCTTCGGTTACTCTTTTCTTGCTCGGATATTCAATTTTTATATATTATAGCAGTTCCGCCATAAAAAAGCAAGCATTTTTAAGCGATAAATAAATTGCTCACCTTATATTCCGCCAAAGCCGCGTCTATCATGCCGCGATTATACACTTTTTGTTGCAATAAATACGCTATAACAACGTCTTTTACTTCCGTGTAATCAAACTCTACATTGCAAAGTGCTAAAAGCTGCTTTGTGTCCTCATAGGAAAGATTTAAGCTCAGTGCCAAAGAGAAAATTAAATTTTTGGTGGGTTGATAAATTCCCTTTATAATCCCCGTCTTTATTTCTTCCTCAATATTCAAACCGTTAAACGCTTCCTCAACGGAAATATTATATTTCGTCAACACGATTTTGAAATTTTTAATGAAAGCGTACTTATTGAATACATTTTTAATACGTGAAAAGAAACCGATGGGTTGAAATGAAAAAGAAAAGGTCTTGTCCACCATTTGCTTTTTCAACGCCAATAATAACTCGTCTTTCTTTTCCTGCAAGGCAAGCCGCATGGTATTCGCCGGCAATGTATAGCCATACGTTCTGCCGTCTTCACGAATTTTCGTCGCCTGCATTACGGGCATACGATAATCGGGCAATATACATATTTTATCATAGTTTGCGTACTTTTCACAAAAAAATGCGTCTAAATCAGCAATAAAATCGTACATAACTATTCCCTCTGTATTTTTCTTTGTTTTATTATAACACACCCATGACGAAATTGCAACCGTTTTCTCTATCCGCAATTGCATTCAGCCAAAATTAACATATTTTTCACCCTATAAACAAAATTCAACGCATACATGGTACCCTCATTTACATGAAAATTCCTTTTCAATCACGCAAGGTCTTTGTCAAATTTATCAACAAAAATCACATTTTCACAAAACAAAATGTGAAAAACTTTAATAAATTGTAAATTTTCTTCTCTCTACGCTTGCATTTTTTGTAATTTTATGTTAAATTTGATACAGTAGTATTTACAAAAATAACAATAAGGAGTATCCGCATGAAAAGAGATCGCATCACTGCCATTGCAGAACTTTTGGACAAGCGCGGCAAATTAACCCTTGAGCAATTGGAAGAATATTTCCCTCATGTTTCGCAAATGACGCTGCGCAGAGATTTATTCCAATTGGAAGAAGAAGGCAAAATTATTCGCATCCGTGGCGGTGCGATGTCCGTTCGTGAAGTGCAAAAAACGTCGGGAGAACCGTACACAAAAAAAACAACCATTCACACGGATGAAAAAATTATCATCGCCCAAAAAGCGGCTGGCTTAATCGACGACGGCGCGTCTATTTTTATTGATGGCGGTTCGACAGCATTATACCTTGCCAAAGAGCTACCCGATAAGGTGTGCAACGTATTCACAAACGGCCTCGCGGTGGCAACCGAGCTTGCAAAAAAGAAAAACGTGGTGGTGAACTTGCTTGGCGGTCAGTTGATTAAAGAAAACCTCTCCACGGCTTCCTCCTTTTCGTCGGTATATTTCACCGACACCAATTTCGAATTGGCAATTATTTCTGCGGCGGCATTCACGCCTGAAAACGGATTTTCTTGCAGTTCGCAAGTCGAGGCGGAATTGTTGCGCGTCGTCTGTCGCAAAGCAAAATTCTTATACATGATGCTCGACAGTTCGAAAATTGGCAAAATAAAACCCTACACGTTCGCACGCGCGGAAGATATCAACGTACTTATCACCGATGACGAATTCCCCGATGCCTTGAAAAACCAATTTAAAGAAAAAAATATCGTTGTTATTTAAATAATTTACAATAGCACCCCAAAGGAGAAATTTTATGTTAAAAAACATTCCAAAAATTATTAGCCCCACTCTTTTAAAAGTTCTTTGTGAAATGGGTCATGGCGATGAAATTGTTATCGCAGACGGTAATTTCCCTGCTGAAACTTACGGTCAACGGGTAATCCGTGCAGACGGGCTCGGCGGAGAAGCAATACTGGATGCTGTACTTTCTTTAATCCCCCTCGACACTTACGCACAAGAAAATCTTTTGTTAATGCAAACGACAAACGGCGACCCTACCCCTGAAATTTGGGATAAATATTTCGCCATCGCTAAAAAACACGATGATAACCTCCGCGCTGGCAATCTTGAGCGATTTGATTTTTATGAGAGAGCGAAAAAAGCTTACGCGGTTATCGCTACGGGCGAAGAAGCCATTTACGCAAACGTAATTATTAAAAAAGGGGTTATTAAATAAGCACCTCTTTCTCCTATAATGAAAAGTACAAAAACCGACTTTTGTCCATCAAGACAATCGTCGGTTTTTTATTATTCTCATAAATTATACAGTGCGGGCATTGATGATGGAAACTTCCTCGCCCGTATTCGCATCCACGTATACGAAATACATCTCTCCCTCATACGAACAAAGAAATTCATACGCCGCGCGCTCCTCTCTGCCCATTTTAAGCACAGCCAATCGCGAGGATTCTACTGTCAGTTTCTCGTGTAATTTTTCATACGCATCCCCAAGGGAAAGTGCCACTTTCATTTCCTTTCTCTCCTTGTGGTTTTCAAGATATTTGGATGCGTCAAAACCAGTAACTACACCGCGCGAACGGCAAATTTTTACGTGCACTTCATCGGGATAATACGCCACGTCGTCATCCTCATAGACGAAAATAAAATCGGTCATCGTGCCATTTTCTTGAAAACGCACCACTTCCATATCATCGTAGCCGAGTTTATCCAAAAACTCCTCGGCAATACGTTCGGCGTTTTGAATATCAAAGGTGTTTTGATTGCAATCCTCATAATAATCAAAGCGAATCAATGCGCCCGTTTTTTGGTCGATTTCCGCAAACAACAAAGTACCGTTTTCATCGTAACCCTGCACGTTATAAGCCATTGTCATACGCGACGTTGTTTCCCCAACGCATTGAAAATCTTTTATATTATAATCGGAAAAATATTTATTGCACAAAGCTTCCGCTTCGGTCGGCTGGATTTTTTTACAATCTTCTTCCTCTTTCATAACGTTTTGCTTAGCTTTTTCGCCCGTCACAATATCCTTGGCTTTGTCCATGATTTCGCGACCCTTTTCCATCGTAATCTCTCGCATTTTATTCAAAGAATCACCAATGCTACCCATGCCGTCTTTTAAATATTCCATAATATCTTTATCCGTCATCTGGCCAATCAAAGCATCCAACTCCCCACGAATCGCATGGTTCTTTTCGTATAACTGCTCTAATTTTTCAAAATCCGCATCGCTTAACGTGCCGCCTTGACGCAATTTTTGCAGCATTCTTTCACATTCCGCTGCCGTTTTATTGATGAAAGCGGAAATGCTGCCATCTTCCTCTGCCGTGAAAGGCAAACGCTCCAAATCCATTTCAGCAAGTCTTGCCTGCACCAAAAGATCAGTGAGAATACGGCTCTGTTGCACCGAGGAATTGGAAACACGCACCCGTTCTAAATCGTCGTCTACGTGCTCCATTACCCCCGTCAACTCGTACATGGTACCCCTGTGCGAGGAAAGTAAACCTGTTTTCGCCTTTTTCATTTCCACCGCACCGACCGTCAACGCCGTCGTCAAAGCAAGCGTCACCGTCCCTAAGGCAATTACCGCCGCCAACCAGCCGCCGTAGCCTTTATTACGTTCGCCGCCCTCGTTTCTATGCTTTTTCTCACGCTTGTTCGCCCTTTCTGCTTTTTGATTAGCTTTGGCAGTCTTTTTCTTATGATGTTCTTGATGCCGATTGGCTTTTTCGTGTGCACGTTCGCGAATCATCTCTTCACGTTCGGCTTTTTTCTTTTCCAAACGAGCTTTGCGTTCCGCCAAACGCTTTTCCGCCATCGCTTTTCTTTCCGCCATCTTCTTTTCAGCTTTTGCCTTTTTCTCTGCCGCGAGTTTTTCTGCTTTTATCTTTTTCTCTTCCATGCGTTTTAAACGCTCTGCTTTTTTCTGTTCCTGCATTTCCTTACGCGTCAAAGCCACTTCCACGCGCGCTTTTGCCACAGCCGCTTCCTTTTCCGCGAGTCCGTGAGGCGGCGTATTTACTTTCTCTTTGCCATTCCCAAGCGCCGCTTCCTCTTTCGCCGTATTCTTAACAGTATTCGTTTCTCTCACACCATCAGACGCTTTATTTGCCTGCGTTTTTATAGTTTTCATTGTTTTTTTGGCATGTTCTGCGCCGTTTTGAGCGGTGGTTTTGGCTTGTTTTTCAATGGTTTCTACCTTTTCCGCCCCCGAGGACGTATTTGTCGCAATTTCCGTTGTTTTCTTTTTCATTTTCTCTCCTCTCATCCTTACGATATTCTCCTAACGTTGCCTTAAATAGCGAAAACGTGCTTGCCGATTACGGTGACCGTCTGCCTATCAAAAATCCAAGAACTCGTCGCAACAGCAGGATTGTAATAATACAAAGCGCCACCCGTCGGGTCCCAGCCATTAATGGCATCTTTTGCCGCTTTCATCGCCGTATCGTTAGGCGTGAGGTTGATTTGCCCATCTGTCACCGCCGTGAATGCGTGCTTTTGATATACAACCCCCGAAACTGTGTTGGGGAACTGTGGACTACGGATTCTGTTCAATACCACTGCTCCAATGGCAACCTGCCCAGTATAAGGTTCACCGCGCCCCTCTGCGTAAATGGTCTTCGCCAACAAATACACATCCGAGCTGGAAAAACCATTCGTCGCATCTGCCGAGGCTGAACCCGAACTGCCATTTTGCCCCACAAGCACATTATAAGAACCTGTCATTCCCAAAGCTTTATATGTCGAAGCCCCGACCACGCCGTCTGCTTGCAAGCCGTTCTTTTTCTGGAATGCAACGACCGCTGATTTCGTGCCTGCACCGAACACGCCGTCTACGCTGCCTTTATAATAACCCCACGTTTTTAAACGGCGTTGCACCTCTTTTACCTCGCCGCCTTTCGAGCCTTGGCGTAAGATTGCCGCCGCTACTATGTTTTCTTCCGCCTGCGATGCATACGTTTGAATTTGCGTGCTCTTTGCCGAACCCGTAATTTGGTCTATTCCCAAAACTGCGGCTGAGGAAAATCCCACGCAAAGCGCCGCTGTAATAACGGCTTTTTTTATTTTCTTTTTCATGTTTTTCACTCCTTCCTCCTATGTACCAGCGTTTCGCTGGACCATGTCTTTCCCAGCGTTCCGCTGGACCACGCCTTTCTATCTTTTTATATAGCTTGGATAAATACTATTCGACGTCGAAGCATAGTAAATAGATAAATAACATGATTACGGCATTATTCCACAAAACGTTTTTTCCAGTTTTCGATAATTTCCTTAATTTTGCTTTTATAAACCACCGATTGTCCGTTATCCGCCGCAAAACATAAGGGTGGATACACTACACACCACCAATTATCTCCCTCGCCGCGCCCAAGCCGCACAATCAGTGCTGTATATTTTCCGGCAGGCAACGTATATCCGTCATAAACACGTGTTGGAAATTCTTCCACGGTCAATTCCGCCGTCGCGCCATAGGAAAAACCATGCTCTCTCAACGTGTTTGCCGCTACGATAGCAAGTTCGTTTAAATGCTTCTCTACACCATAGAAAGCTTCCTCGCGTGTTTTGTATTCCGCTACCAGTGGCGTGAGGTATTTAACGAGTGTATCGCGCACGTAATATTTTACAGCCTGCGCCTGCCCTTCGTTGGAATCAGCGCGGATATGAATGCGCAAATAATCGTTATAAATATCGCTTTCTTTTGAAAATGCGCCTACCATGTCCGCGTTGAACGTGTTTTTAAAGGAATTTTCATTGCTTACGCCGAACACCGTTAAACTTATTATGATTGACAATAAAAAAATTATGCAAACCTTTTTCATAAAAAAATAACCTCCGTGATTTCCACACGGAAGTTATTGACATTATTTTATGATTTTATACGCTTTTTCATAGACGGAAAAAATTATTTTTCCAATTCGCTCCATTTATGATGGTGCAGTTCTCCCTCTTCCAATAAACCTTCATAATCAATCTGTCGCAGTGCCTCATACAGCGCCACGGCAACCGAATTACTTAAATTCAACGAACGCGCCTCGGAAAACATGGGGATACGCAAACAAGTTTCTTCGTTTTGCAACAGCAATTCTTCCGGCAGACCTTTCGTTTCCTTGCCAAACACTAAAAAATCGCCGTCTTGAAATTGCACGTCGCTGTGACGGTGCCTGCCTTTCGTGGTAAAAAAGAAAAATCTATTTTCGGGATATTTGGCTTTTAATTCCTCAAAACTGTCGTAATAAGATATATCCACCAAATGCCAGTAATCCAAGCCCGCACGCTTTAAATATTTATCCGTCACCTCAAAACCAAGCGGACGAATCATGTGTAAATGGGTGCCCGTTGCCGCGCACGTGCGCGCGATATTGCCTGCGTTTTGAGGGATTTCAGGCTCTACAAGAACGATATGATACATAAACTCTCCTTCCTTATTTCGTATATTCTTATTTTACACTCTTTATAGGATTTTGGCAAGCGTTTTCCCATTTTAATGGCATACATTGTCAATTTTTCCAAGTTTAATAAATTAAAAAAAATGTATATTCACATCAAAAACCGCCATACTGACAACAAGAAGGCAACGCCTTTGAGAATATGGAGTTTATTTATGAAATTTGAAAACAAAGAAACTTTTAAAAATTTGGCACGTAGCTTTGCAGGCGAATGTCAAGCCGGCATGCGCTACCAAATGATTGCAAAGCTTGCCATGAAAGAAGGCATGAAAACACTCGCGGACACCGTCCGCTCTATCGCAAAGAACGAAACTTTGCACGCTACACAGTTTTTCAATAAGATGATTGAAAAAACGGGCAACAAAGAAAACGTCACCTTTGACGCAGGTTATCCTTTCCATGCGGGAACGCTGGAAGAAGGCTTAAAATTTGCCGCAATGGACGAGAAAAATGAAACAGAAGATATCTATCCCACCTTCGCGCGCATCGCTAAAGAAGAGGGTTTTGAAGATATTGCCGCTTTGTATAAATTGGTTGCGGACGTGGAAGAGCATCACAAAATCATTTTTCAATATCTGCACGACGGCGTAAGAAATAACACTCTTTACAAAAGCGATTCTCCCATGCTTTGGATTTGTAGTGAATGCGGTCATATGCACGTAGCTACGCAAGCTTGGAAGGTGTGTCCTTTGTGTAAAGCGGAACAGGGCTACGTCGAGCTTCATTTGCCCTTTGAAGGCGTACGGGAATAAACGACGGATTTCAAAAGGCGTTTGATTTCTATTATTTGAAAAGGAGAATGATTATGAAAAACAATCAGAACAAACAAAACAACGCAAACAAGAACTGTGGTAGCAAAAACTGCGGTAACAAAAACTGCGGTAAAAACAGCGAAAACAACCATGGCTACAACCATGGCGGCAACAATGACTAAATCGGGCAAAAAAGCCGTTCAGCGCATACCTGCCCCCACCAAACGTGCTTTAGACGTTTTTACGCCGCCGTCCTCTACGGACGTAAACGGCAGCTATACAGGAAAACCGAAAAACAAGCGTGAGGTGCCTGTGCAGGACGCGGATGACCTTTAATTGCAAAATTTAACAAAAAGAAAAGAGGGAGTGCATCACACTTCCTCTTTTTGTTGCGTATATGAAATTTTTCTGCAAAGAATTAGAAATCGTCCTCGTCGTCATCATCCTCGTCTTCATCATCATCGAAGTCGTAATAATCGTCGGGGGAAACGTATTCGAAATCGTCTTTTTCTTCTTCGATTTCTTCTTCCTCTTCCTCTTCTTCATCTTCTTCAAATTCCGATTCGGGAATATCGATATCCAACTCCTCTTCTTCGTCGTCTAAATAGCTACGCCAAGAAGCATCTTCTTTATCTTCATCCTCTTCCATGTCTTCTGCTTCGTATTCAGACTTCTTCTTACATTCCTCGCACATCTTTTCCCCATACGGCATATAATTTTCGCCGCAAATGGGACAAAGTTCCATTTCGTCCGTATTTTCCTCCGCTTCAAGACCTTCCGCAAAAGTTCTCTCGCCGCTGAGTTCTTTTAAACAAACGTCGCAAAATTCTTGTTCATCTGCGTCGATAAAATTTAATTCACATCTGGGACATATAACATATCTTGCCATTCTGATTTTCCCCTCATTGTCGTCAACCTACTGGACGATTTTGCTATATTATATTAATATTTAAAAAATTTGTAAACTGTTTTTTATACGATTTTTAAAGATTTTAAAAATTTTTTCTGAAATTTTGCAAAAAAAAGCCGTTTTCTTATCGAAAACGGCTTTTCCGCTATTATTCTTCTGTTTTTTCTTCCGCTACAGGAGCTTCCACAGCTTCTTCCGTAGCTTCCTCTGCAGGTACTTCTTCCGCAACTTCTTCTACGGTTTCTTCTGCAACAGGAGCTGTTTCTTCTGCCGTTTCTTCCGTAGCTTCTTCGTCTGCATAAACGTCGATAGACTTATCATCCGTCGTATCAATCTTCTTCTTGTGTGCGTTTACAATGGCGTCAGCTTCTTCTTGTGCAGCTTTCTTTGCTTTAATATTCTTGATAATCAAGAGCGCACCTACCACTGCCGCAGCCACTACCAATACACTGCCCACAACAATCAACACGATTGCCCACGTAGGAAGAGATTTCTTTTCTGCTTTCACTTCTCTTGTAAGCAAGCTGTTTGCCCAAGACTGTTCGATTGCGTCTGCATCTTCTGCCGTCATTGCGCCGATAGGAGCGATAAACGAGCTTTCTTTTCTATACTTTTCAGCTTCTACTTCCGCTACGAACTTATCAAATTCTTCCACTTGATATTCACTGTACAAATCCTTTACAACTTCGTAAGCTTTCGTTTCACCCGTACGGAAATAATATCTCATCAACGCCTGCAATGCACTGTTGTTGGAATAGCTGTTAATAAATTCGTTCAATTCATCATAAGCTTCGTTATTTTTAACGATTTCCGTCGTGGAAGCAAGCTTCGTTGCATAGATATAGTTATAAGCTACACTGCCGAAAGACTGTGCATTGCTATAAAGCAACGTGTCACCGATAAATTCAGGCTTATACCAAGAAGAATTCCAATCTACGTAAGCAACCGTCAACGGTTCGTATTCTTCTTCAACGAGCAAAGCATTGTAAGCTTCTTTATCGCCCGTGCAGTTGATACGGGAAACGTTGTTGCCGTTTGCTGCAGCAGAGTAATAGTACAAATAATCGCCGTTAATCGTCCAAAGCGTTGCACTGGAAAGGTTGTACGCAAGCGCAAACTCATTCACCTTACCTTCTGCGTTCGGCTGACCTGCTTTATACAACGTACCGTTCGACAAATAGAAATATTCGTGTGCGCCGTTGTTGATGGTATAGATTGCCGTTGCGGAAGCATTCGTCGTATTCAAAGCAACTACGTCAAAGTTTTCAACTTCATTGCCCTTCACCGAATTCCAGCCTGCCGCTTGGCTATCCGCGTCTGCAAGATAGTAAAGCTTTTTATTTTCGCCGTCGGACGAAGTTTTGGTAACTTCCGTTCTCGTGAAATATACACCGCCGTTCTGATAGCTGCTGATCGTGTAATTATAACCGTCAGGCGTTGCAGGTTTTTCCCCGTTCAAGCTATTGAACTGCGTTTCTTCTTCATTTAAACCAATACCGTCAAGTACAAGCGTACCGAGGTTTACGTAAGGATACGTCGAGTAGTCCTTCAAATCGTAAGGTTGGTCTTGTTTTTCTTTCTTTGCTTCCTTATTCTTTGCGTTGAGATATTCTTCATCGAAATCATAAGTTTTGCCGCCTTTTACGGTGTAAGAAGCGTTATTTTTATCTGCTTCGCCCTCGATGATAGCTGCTGCGTTTACACAGTAGAGCTGATCGTAACCAGCCGTCGTTGCGTGATCGCTATCTGCATCGTAGGTAACCGCCATCGTGTAGTAAACGTTGGGATTTTCTGCATCCGTCTTATCGAAGAAGAAGGAAGATTTCGCGCCTTTTACAAGTACGCTCGTCTTACCCGTCGTTACGTTGTAAGATTTCAACATCTTTTCGCCAGCATCGTTCGTATCTTCATACAAGCAGTATACAACACCGTCAACCTGTACAAAACGATAATTTGCAGCGTTGTTGGAAATACGGAAGAACTGACCCTTCATTGCACTCGAACCATCGAGAGGCGCTCTCTTGAAGTCGATCCAGGAATTTTCTACTTGACCGCTCATGTTCTTATCCGTTGTCGGCGTTGCATAATAAACGTAATCGTCGTAAATATAAATACCTGCGTCATAGTTTTTCGCAACCAACAACATGGGCACTACCGTCTGTACGTTAGCATAATTCCCATTGTCCAAATCTGCCTTTTTAATACGCATTAATGCGCCTTTTGTTACTTTGCCGAATTCGTTGTTTGCGGTGTGTTCTTCCGCACCGTTGATGAAATAAACGTAATCGCCTTTTTCTACAACGAAACCGCCATTAGATTTCGCTTCAGCTTCCGTCGAAACGTAATCCAATTTGTCCCCTTTATAGTTTCCTTTGTTGCCGCAAGCCGTCATGGTGAACGCTGCGCCAAGGAAAGTAGCCGCTGCTACGAGACTGATTATTTTCTTGCTCTTATTCCACATGGTATAAGGACTCCTTAATTATAAAAATGGTTATCTCCCCACACGCCCTTTCTTTTGGAAAAGTGTGTATTGTTCGATAATATTAACGCATATTCTATTATATATCAATTTGTCAATTAAAGCAATCGAAAACACTTGCTTTTCTTCATTTTACACGAATTTTTTTTATATTTGGAGGTTTTTTTTCGCTTGGAACCCTTTGGATTGTTAAATTTTTTAAAAACCATTCTCTCCGCGCCCGATTTTTCACAAAACACACCAGCTTCCGCCTTGGAAAATCAGGAAGATTTCCCCAATGCGGCGCAGGAAAAAAATACGGAAAATTCCCCTTTTGAAGAAAGAAAAAACGCTCCTCACCCCGAAATAAGCTCGGAGGCGCAGAACGCTTTTACACAATTTATGTCCGCGCATGATGCGCGCGTGAAACGAATCCGAAAAGATTAAAGCCGTTCACCTCCCTCGCCGCCTGTCATTCAGAGGAGCGCAACGCCGTAGGAATCTCGCGGCGTATTTCACAAAATAAAGAGAAAATTTACACTACCAAATAAAGGGTATTAAACGGTATTTCACCTTTTGTTTGTATTCTTTATACCCTTTTAATTCACGTTCTAAAAATTTTTCCTCGTTTAAGAGCCGTTTGCTTATAATGAGCGGATAAGCGAGGAATATCACGAACGCATACGCCGAACCCAATATAAGAGGCATGGATAAAAACATCAAAAGCGTCGCGCTGTACATGGGATGCCTCACCACACCGTACAAGCCCGTATCAATCACTTTTTGCCCCTCTTGCACCTCTATGGTGCGCGATAAATAGGTGTTTTCTCTAAGCACTTCGCCATACAGCGCATAGGCTATCGAAAACAACACCGCGCCGACAACGGAAACCCACGTGGGTAAGGTGTACCATTTAAAACGCTCGCCTAAGCCCGCCACAATGAAACCGACCAAAAACATCAATCCGCTCAGCTTCACCACAAGGCTTTGTTCCTTTTCTTTCTCCTTGGCGTTTAAGCGTTTTTTTAATAATTCGGGGTTTTTCCACATCATGACAAGCCCTGCCAAGAACATGGGCACGAACAACACCCCCATCAGCAGCCAAGCCTGCGAATAGACAAACGTACCTGCAGGCAAAAACAACAACGCCCCGACAAGCACTACCCCCAATAAAAATTTCGCAATCGCTGAAATGAATAATTTCACCGTCATTTTATTCCGTTATTTCCTTTGTTTCCGTTATTTCAGCGGTGTTCTCTTCCACAGTAGGCTTCGCTTCGGCATTTTCCGCCTTTCTTTCCTTTCTGGAAAAGAAAAGCCCCACGACGTAAAGCACCATACCAAGGCTCAACAACACACCGCCTATCGCGTTGTTTGCTTTGCTTGAAAAGACAATGATTGCAGCGATTTCAAAGGGAATCGCAAGTAGGAAAAGCCACATGGAATTAAATTGAATTTTTTTCATAATATGCACCTATTTTATTCGATTTCGTTTGTTTTGATTTTACGTTTTTCCGCGCGACGCACGATAGCACTAATGGCATAATAACCGCCGTGCACCGCCAAACACACAAGAAATACACTCAATACGACCATAAACGGCATAATTTTATCAGGCAAGAACGGGAAAATGCTCTCTTCAATGAAAAACCAGTTATGATTTCCATCATAAATGGTGTTGCCGAAAGCCGCCCACACCAAAATTACGAGGATACCGCAAAATTCTTGCCATATCTTTTTGATTTCCAGCTTCACTTCGCCAAGGGAAAGGTTCAGCACGCCCCAGCAAAAGAGAAAACCGTGATACATAAACGTTTGGAAAATAATATAGCTAAACGGGGGTTGACCGCCAAGCGCTGACCCAGGATAACACATCCACATAAGCGACGATGCGATAGAGAGGGTCACCACTACTTTTTTGATAGGTTTAAAGCGCGTGTTAAACTGTACGAACGGCACAAAAACCGCCATCATTGTACAAATATTAAAGGGTAATTTATACACGCTGATGCCGCTATAACTATCGGAAAGCGGCATAATGAAAAAGTCTGCCACGTATAAGCCGATTGTCAAATACGCAAAAATTCTTATTGTTTTTTCCTTTGCTTTTTCCGATTTATTCCTCACCAAGAGGGATATGGTAGTTACGCCGCCAAAAATGATAAACAAATACAGAAAATGCCACACGTCAAACAAACCGATTTTTAAGCTTGAGTTGTTTTCGCTAAAAAGCCACCTTACAAAATCTTTCATTTTTTCCTCTTTTGTGTGTATATTTTAAGGCTATATCTTTATTATATCACAAAGCAAAAAACAAGAGCAACAAAATAAGGCAAAAAATCCTTTTATTGGAATTTTATTTTTACTTTCTTTTCGAACCTGCTTTTGCAATCCCGTAAATAATCCACGCCAAGAGACAAGCAAGAAACAACACGCCCGACAACATACCAAGCAATAAGTATCCGATTGCATCCCAGCTTTGATTAGAATACATCATCACAATCAATGTTATCGTGGTCGCCAAGAACAAGAGTAAGGGCAACACCTTCACAAAGCCGTTTTCAGCCTTGAAGCATAATAATAATTGCACAATAAATACAATCAATGCCGAAGCGCCGACAATTAAAGTCGTGAGTTGAGAATCTGTAAGTTGAATATCACCCATAGTATTCACTCCTATGTAAACTAAATTTATCGATTTATATCTCGATTTTTATCAGTATATCACAGCCTTTGTAAAATGTCAATGAGGCATCTTGATTTTTTATTGGATATTTTCTCCTAAATGGTGAGGCACGTTGGTCATTGCGTTCAGCTTGCTATTCGCCATGCTTGTCATTGTGAGGGAATATAGCAACCGTGGCAATCTCATAAAAATATAGCAGAATTACATACGAGATTCTCACGTCGCTCCGCTCCTCAGAATGACACAAAAAAACAATACGCAAATAAAAAAACCGAGCAGGAATACACCCACTCGGTAATTTTTCTGTTTTTGATTTGCTCGAACTCGTCCGAGAAATTATCTCTTGGAGAACTGAGGAGCACGACGAGCTTTCTTCAAACCGTACTTCTTTCTTTCCTTTGCACGAGGGTCTCTCGTTAAGAAACCAGCTTTCTTGAGTTCAGGACGGCTGTTTTCTTCTGCTTCGAGGAGCGCACGCGCTACACCCAAACGAATAGCACCTGCCTGACCGGTGTAACCACCGCCGATAACGTTTACGATAACGTCATATTTGCTCTCTACGTTCAACAAAACGAGGGGCTGCTTTACAATGTATTGAAGAGTACCCTGAGGGAAATAATCTTCAAAAGCGCGGTCGTTAATCACGATCGTGCCGTTGCCACCGGGGATAACACGAACACGGGCGATTGCCTTCTTTCTTCTGCCCGTACCCCAGAATTGAAGCTTCTTTTTAACGTTTGCTTTTGCCATTTTTCAATCCTCTCCTTAGTCAAGTTTGAGCACTTCGGGCTTCTGTGCTGCGTGGTTATGTTCTGCGCCCTTGTAAACCTTGAGCTTCTTAAGCATCTGTCTGCCAAGGCTGTTCTTGGGAAGCATACCTTTTACTGCTTCATATACAGCAAGGTCGCTCTTTTCTTCCATCATCTTCTTGTAGGAAATTTCCTTCAAGCCGCCGATATAACCGGTGTGATATCTGTAGAATTTGTTTTCAAGCTTCTTACCAGTCAAAACCGCTTTGTCCGTGTTGATGATGATTACAAAATCACCCGTATCAACGTTGGGAGTGAAGGTAGGCTTGTTCTTGCCGCGAAGAACGGCTGCAACACGGCTTGCAAGACGGCCGAGGGGAACACCTGCAGCGTCTACAACGTACCATTTTCTTTCAACCGTTTCGGCGTGCGCCATATAGGTTTTCATAATATGTTACTCCTTATTTCGTGTGTATTTTTATTTTTTTCTTTTTCATAGTGCTTATTTCGGGACTGCCCTACTTTTTCCGCTCAACTAACGGGGAAAAGCGGTGTTTTCAAGCATTCGCCGCAACTTGCTTATTTATTGTATTATGAAAAGAAATTTAAGTCAAGCTGTTTTGCGTCAACTTTTTCAACTTTTTTCATTTTTTTTGAATTTTTTTTTGTTTTTTCGAACATCCCTCTTTTTTTCTCTTTTTTAAAGCTTTTTTCCTTGGTTTTTCTATGTTTTTATCCCTTCTTTTTCTCCCTTGTGAAACTATCCTCAACTTTTTTAAATATCCCCCTTCCACTTCCGCCGTTTTTTCTTAATAATTATAATATATAATGTATGAAAACCGTATGGAACGCCATGCAGGCGTCATATCATAAAAACACGAGAATATTTTTTAATAAAAAACACATACTAAAACAGCACCCTTTCGTTCGCACTTTTAAATTTTATAATGTTAATAAAGTTTGCTTAACATTAAAAATAATTTTCAACGCGTACATGGTGGCTTCTTTTAAAAATAAACGCGTACATGGTACCATTGTTTTATGAAAACGCGATTGATTTTTCTATACATAAAAGCCTTTTATTTCCAGGGATTTTGGTAAATTTTTTCTTAATTATATATAGTTTTAATTGATTTTTTGTAAAAAATAGGCTATAATGGTATACGTGCGAAATTTTAGAAAACTTTGGAGGATTTATTTATGCCTTTGGTAACAACTACCGAAATGTTTAAAAGAGCGTACGCGGAAAAATATGCAATCGGCGCTTTTAACGTCAACAATATGGAAATGATTCAAGCAATTGTAGAAGCTGCAAACGAAGAAAAGTCTCCCGTTATTTTGCAGGTTTCCGCAGGTGCAAGAAAATATGCAAACCCCGTATATTTAAAACACCTTGTTCAGGCTGCTGTTGAAACGACGGACATTCCCATCGCTATGCACCTTGACCACGGCGCAGATTTCGAAATTTGTAAAGCTTCCATCGACGGCGGCTTCACTTCCGTCATGATCGACGCTTCTTCCCATCCTTGGGACGAAAACATCGCTATCACGAAAAAAGTTGTGGAATATGCGCACGACCACGGCGTTGTTGTTGAAGCAGAGCTTGGTACGCTTGCAGGTATCGAAGATGACGTAAACGTTTCCGCTGAACATGCACACTTCACTTCCCCCGACGAAGTAGAAGAATTTACGGCAAAAACGGGAATCGACTCTCTCGCAATTGCAATCGGTACTTCCCACGGCGCATATAAATTCAAACCCGGTCAGGATCCCAAACTCCGTTTGGATATCTTGGAAGAAATCGGCAACAGATTGCCCGGCTTCCCCATCGTTCTTCACGGTGCTTCCTCTGTTCCTCAGGACAAGGTTGCTATCGTAAATAAATTCGGTGGCGAAATGCCCAACGCAATCGGTATTCCCGAATCCGAACTTAGAAAAGCAGCACAGATGGCTGTTTGCAAAATCAACATCGATAGCGACCTTCGCGTTGCTTTCACCGCTGCAATCCGTCAGCATTATCATGATTTCCCCGGTCACTTCGACCCTCGTCAATATCTTGGCGATGCACGTGCAATGATGAAAGAAATGGTAAAGCATAAGATTGTGAACGTGCTTGGTTCGGCAGGCAAAGCGTTTTAATCTTTAAAAACGCAATTGTGAATTAGATAAAAATTTCTATCCGATTTAATAATTTTTATAGATAAACGCTGCGGGCTTCTTCACCGCAGCGTTTTACTATGCGCAATTGTTAAAAATATCCCTTCCGCCCTTTTTTATGGATGAGAAAAACCGCCCGTAAAAAACGAGCGGTTTTTATTTTCATTATTATAATTATGTAAATTTTCGATTAATCCATATCCATTTCCATGTTTTCGGACATATCTTCTTTGTTCAATTCTTCCACTTTTTCAAAGTGCGTATGTTTTACAGTCCATTTCTGCATTCTAATTGCAAACCAGAAAACGTAAAGAGAGGACATTACACTGGATACAACCGTTAAAAGCACTGCCATGGAAGGATCTTGCACGTAATTCATCGTATAATATACCAAAGCACCAATCGCCAACAGAGGTAAACTGCAAAGCAAAATCAAACCCAAACATCCACCGCCTTTGCCGTCAAATTGTAAACGTTTTCCGTCGATAATGGTGTTTGCCGTAATCCATTTCGACAACATACACGCAGCCCAAGGCGCGCCAATACCCAACGTACAAACCGTCAACAACATCGCCACAATATAAATGCCCATAAATCCGAACATACCGCCGGTGAATTTCGATTTCATTTCTTTCTCCAAAGAATTTTTTCACAGCTTATCACTGCTAAATCATTATAACAAAAGAAAATCCCTTTGTCAATACTTTCGTTCTGAAAAATAATTATATTTTTTGCTTTTTATAGAAATAATTTTACTAACTGTTACGCAAAATTATTGACGAAAAGAAAAAAGTATGGTAGAATAATATTGGACAAGAGCGGATTTGTTCTTTTTTCGCTCGCCCTAAATTGTCACAAATTATTTTTTTCATATATTGGAGGATCACTATTATGGCAAACGTAAAAGTTGCAATCAACGGTTTCGGCCGTATCGGTCGTCTTGCATTCAGACAGATGTTCGACGCAGAAGGCTATGAAGTTGTCGCTATTAACGACCTTACCAGCCCTTCCATGCTCGCACACCTTTTGAAGTATGACACGGCTCAAGGCAGATATAAATACTGCGATAAAGTAACGGCTGATGACGAAGCTGGTACGATCACCGTAAACGGTAAAACGATCAAAATTTACGCAGAAAAAGACGCTGCAAACTGCCCTTGGGGTGAATATGACGTAGACGTAGTACTTGAATGTACTGGTTTCTACACCTCTAAGGCTAAATCTGAAGCACACATCAAAGCAGGTGCTAAGAAAGTTGTTATCTCCGCTCCCGCTGGTAACGACCTTCCTACCGTTGTTTACAGTGTAAACGAAAAAACGTTGACGAAGAACGATACGATTATCTCCGCTGCTTCCTGCACCACGAACTGCCTTGCTCCTATGGCAAACACGCTTAACAAGCTTGCTGCTATTAAGAAGGGTTACATGACGACGATCCACGCTTACACTGGCGACCAGATGGTACTCGATGGCCCTCATCGTAAAGGTGACTTCCGTCGTGCACGTGCTGCTGCTGCAAACATCGTTCCCAACTCCACGGGTGCTGCAAAAGCTATCGGTCTTGTTATTCCCGAACTTAACGGCGTTCTTGACGGTTGCGCACAACGTGTACCCGTTCCCACCGGTTCGCTTACCCAGCTTGTTGCTATCTGCGAAGGCGAAATCGACGCAGCTACCGTTAACAATGCAATGAAAGCAGCTGCTTCCGCATCCTTCGGTTACACGGAAGAAGAAATCGTATCCTCCGACATCATCGGTATCACCTACGGTTCCTTGTTCGACGCTACGCAGACGAAGTGCATGCCTATGGGCGACGGCACGACGTTGGTTAAAGTTGTTTCTTGGTACGATAACGAAAACTCCTACACCAGCCAGATGGTTAGAACGATTAAGTACTTCGCAGAACTTTAATCCGCGAAAAGCAAATCCGAAAAATTTTATATATAATAAATATCCACTGGCATAGCCAGTGGTTTTTACTTTTCGGGCATAGCCCTAATACTACCAGCGGGGCACAAGTGCCCTTTCGGGGGCCTGGCAGCGTGCTCTAATTACTT
>SVHQ01000009.1 GCA_015055785.1 Clostridiales bacterium
TCGTAGCATTTTCGGGAATTTGCCTTTACACCGTACCAAACTTTGTTGAAACGGGCAGCATCTTACGATGGCTTTTCCTGCTTTCCGCAGGCAGTATCGGTCCGTTCGGCGTGGTGTTATTGGCGGCATTCGTTTTATACTATCTCATCACCGCAGATGCGTTCGGCACACCCCTGGTGGCTCCATTTTCGCCTCTTATTGTCCACGACCTACGCGATACAATCGTCAAATACGATATGCATAGTTTAAAAACTCGACCTGCACTTTTGCGGAGTAAAAACGTAACCAGAATGCGTTTACCTGAAGATAAGCAAACAAAAAAATCCTCAAAATCTTAATTTATATTAAGTAAATTCAAACCTATTACGATCATTAAATTTTTATAAAAAGGAGCAAGGTATGCCCTCGTCAACCCTACAAAGTTTCACGTCGAACGAAAGAGAACAAACCTCTTTTTCTTCACTTTTTTCTGCTAATTTATCAAAAAATGAGAGCATTTATGGCAGACAAATTTCCTTTGTTGCCGCGTTTTTATTGCCCGCCTCTAAACTTTTGGAAGTGCCGTCCCTACTCGCCAAATACGCAACAGGCGACTTGCTTTTGCCTGCCCTCATGCATTTTTTATTGCAAGGTGCTATTTTGGGCGTGTTGTTATTCGTTGTTTATCGAAGTCAAACACCGCTTATCGAACGTTTGCAAAAAAGCTTAGGAAGATTTTTGCCTATAATTTATATTGTTTACGCAATTTATTTTATCTTTTCCGCTATTTTACCATTATTGGATTTAGAAAAATTTGTTTATGCGGCCTTTTTTGACACCGAACCCACCGTTTTTTCTTTCGGTTTCTTCTTTTTATTAAGTGCTTTTATCTGCACGAAGGGAGTGAAAGCAATCGGACGCTGCGCCGATTTGTGTTCCTTTTTATTCATTCTACCCTTCTTCGCTTTAATCGCCATGTCCCTTTCCTCCGCCGATTTCACCCATCTTTTACCCTTATTCGGAACAAAATTTGGCGATACCATGTCTGCGTTCACGCGCACAACACCCCATTTTTCTGATGCAATTTTATTATTGCCGCTTTTGTGTCAATATCAGCCCAAGAAAGAGGATTCGGCCAAAATTATGTTGGGGTATACCTTCGGTGCTTTTTGCACCTTGCTTTTACTTGCGGTATTTTTTGGGACTTATTCTTCTCTCGCGCCTCGTGAACATTACGCTTTTTCAAAAATCGCGCAATATTTCCCTGCACTTTCCATTTTAGGGCGTATCGACCTTGTTTTTGTATACCTTTTGTCAATTGTTTTGCTCTTTTTTACCTGTATTCCCTTGCAATATAGCGTCGATTTATTTTCTCGCGCCACCAACACTGCAAAATACCGTGTTTGGATATCCTTTGTCCTCAATCTTGGTTTGTTTTTCTTTGTCTTATACGTCAATAAATATTACGATGGTTTTTACAAGACAATAAGCGGCAATCTGCCTATCATTTTTTGGTTCATCGCGGACATGGTCCCCTTATTTTTAATTTTCTTGCCCAAACATGAGAATAAAACTCCCTCAAATTCCAAGCCGAAAAAGGAGAAAAACCATGCGTAATTTACACAGCAAAAACACCGTTCGATATTATCTTTTTATAGTCATTATTTTGGCATTTTTTTTCTTTTCCAATGATTTTGGTTTGATCGACGTGCAAAAAACGGCGATTGTCATGGCGGTGGGAATCGACCGCGAGGAGGATTCCTTTATTCTAACTTCGCAAATCGCCATTCCACAATCTTCGAAACAAGGCAAGACCACGGAAACAGTGCAGCTCGTCAGCCGTGGCAAAACGGTGGCAGCTGCTTTTGAAGAAATCAACGCCAAAACGGGTTGGTATCCAAAGCTCGTATTTTGTAATTTGATTATTCTCGGCAGCAAAACCGCCGAACAAAACGTTTTTGACGCGCTGGATTATTTTTTGCGCGATGAATATTTGTCGGATGATTGCCTTCTTGCCACTTGCGATGGTTTGGCGAAAGATATTTTAAATGTCACCGCCCTTGTCGATCCGTCAGGTGCTACGGCGATGCAAAAAGTGCTTTCTCCGCACGCCGAACGGGTGGGCGCGGTGCTCCCCTCTACGTTGCGTGAATTTGCCATCGGATATTTCAGCGATAGCCGTTGCGGTTTTCTCCCTATCATTAAAACGGAACCGCAACAAGAAAAAATCGACGGCGAAAACAATTCCTCTTCACAAGGCTCCCCTTCCGATAAACAATCGGGCGGCAATGGCTCTGATGCAGGAAGCGGTTCTGGAAGCGGCTCGAGTGTCGGTTCTGAGAGCGGAAGCGATAAAAGCGGCTCGGGGGGTGAAAGTGGCTCGGGGGGCGAGCAAAAGAAAAATGACAAACCTGTTTTCAGTGCAGGTGAAACGGCTTTATTTTTAGACGGAAAGCGAGTAGAAAAACTAACGCGAGAGGAATCGTTTGCATTCAGTGCGGTGACGAACTCTTTGCGGTTGGCAAATTATTCTGTGCCCTCCAGTGATAACACCTGCACGTTGATTATCAAACAAAACCAACCGAAAACCAAATTATCTGTGGGAAAAAACGATCGAGTATGTTTAAAAATAAGCGTTGTTTTGACGGCTGGAGTTTCTGATTACTCAAAATCGCAGGATTTAATGAATATTTCGGACGCGGGTGATTTGCCACGCGGCGTTCTTCAAACGGCAGAGAAAAAAATGAGTGCAGAAATAACGCGAGTGTTTGATAAATGCCGTTTGAGCGGTTGCGATTTGTTCGGGATTCAAGAGCGTTTGACAAAATATGAAAAAGAACATGCGGATCGGTTGGCGGATACAGCACTTGTGGGGGCGATTGTGGACGTGGAAGTGCGTTTCCGCAACGTTCGTTAGCAGGCTGAGCCTGCACCCAGACTTTCTATCTTTCTTTATAGCTTAGATAAAAGCGATAGCGGCAGCAGACAAGATGAAAAAACTATCTATTTTAATTGGCTTACACCTAATTTTTTTCCACGCGCGCCGTTGAATCCAAACTTTCTTTCTTTTTATATAACTTGAATAACGGCGTTGAAGATGACAGACTGGGATAAAAAATAATCTTCTACAAATCAACTGCATATCTATACAAAAAAAATGTATGGATAACTGTGTAAAGAGGGGAAGTTATCAACAAAATTATAAATATATTAATTTATGCAGAGTATGCGAATAAAGGGTTTTCCACATGTATTGTGCACAAATGTGGATAAAATAAGCTTGTCCACGCGCATTTTTGTAAAAATGTGGAAAACTTTTTACCTTGGTTATGTTTTATTTTTAAAAAACCTACGTTTGCGCTGTATATCCACCTAAAAACCCTCTTTTTTTGTGGATAACTTCTCCACAACGGCTTTTGTTGATAAATAATTTTATCATAATTTTTGTGGATAAACTAATTTTTTCTGTTAAAATGTGGAAAAATTATTGTAAAATAATCGTAAAATTCATTCAAAAAGCACTATTTATCCACAAACGTTTGTTCTTTTTTTAAAATGGTAAAAGTTATCCACATTTATACACACAAGAATATTTGTATAATTTAAATTTTTGGGCATAAAAATAAGACGGAAAAACAATCCTTTCCGCCATATTTTTTATGTAGTTTTATTTTATTTTGCAATAAAAACGCTTTTATAATTTCCTTAAGAAATCATCCAACCGAGCAGTTTATTCAATAAATTGTTGTTATATAACGCACCAACAAAGAGGCTGTTATCAAGATATGTTGTGATGCCTTCCGAGGGGATCAGCGACAAAATACCCAATACGAAATATACCGCCAACAAACCGAAGAACAAACCGACAATACAGCCCAATAAAATATCGATACGGTTTACGAGTTTGATTTTTTTTGCGATTTTTTTCACGAGTTTCTTCAAAAGCCACATCAATCCCCAAGCCGCACCAACCAAAAGCACCCAAGTGATAAAGTTGATACAAACTCCCGCGAGAGTGTCACCTGCCACCATTGCAAGCGTCGTGCCCGTTGCAATACTTTCGTTGCCAAAATTTTCTATAATCAAATCGACAAGAAAGCTTGGCAAATTCTTTTCCGCAAGTGCCGCCGTAATGCCCTCATTGGAAATATCCGTTCCGAAACCCTCAATTTTCAACAAAGCTGTTTCAAAGGAAGCGTTCAACGTATCCTGCAATCCGAACAAACCGCCCGTCAACGTCACCACCAATTTCGTGAATAATATGCCGACAAGCAGTGCCGCCGCTACAGATACAATCCCGAAGAAACATTCAATAAAACCTTTCTTACCGCAAAACCATGCTGCAAAAACGAGGATTGCCAACACGACGAGGTCGAGAATATAATTTGACCAAGCGATAGCACAAAGTCCGTTTAAGTTTAACATTTTTCGTTATTCTCCTCTCCATAAAAAATCAAAAACGGAAAAACAAAGCTATTTTTCCCTTTTGTCTGCTACATTATAACACAACTATTATTTTTTTTCAATAAGTTTTTCAAATTTCTTTCCTTATTTATTAAATAAATATCGCGCATGAGGTTTAATTTTGCTTATTTTTGGCAATAACCGCTAAGGCAGTCCGAAAAAGATTGAACAATTTTCATTCTACGCCGTAACGCTCTTACATAAAAAAATGAACATTGGAGCGATAGATAATGGAGTACTCTTTTCATATTTATAATAAAATGGCAACAGACGGCGTAGCGTTGGCAACAGACAACCTTTTATCAAGCAATTTAGAGGGTAAAAAACAAAAAATAAAGGGGGCATGTACGAGTTTAACGCAAAAAAACACTTCTTCTATATCCTATGAAAAACCGCCAATTATTGTGTGTGTGGGCAGTGATTTGGCGATTGGAGATAGTTTAGGTCCTATCACGGGTTCCATGCTAAAATTCAAAACGCAAGGTCTGCACGTCTTTTTATACGGCACCCTTTCTTCCCCCGTCACCGCCAAGGAAATAAAATATTTACGCGCCTTTTTAAAGGAAACGCATAAAGACCGTCAAATTATAGCCATTGACGCGGCGGTTGGTAATCAAGGGGATATCGGACTTATCAAAACTTCCGATTCACCTCTCTTCCCTGGTGCCGGCGCGAATAAGAAATTGGGCGCGATAGGGGACATCTCAATTATGGGCATCGTAGCAGAAAAATCCGTTGCTAATTACGGCTTATTAAATACCACAAGATTAAATCTTGTCTATACAATGGCGGAAATTATTTCTGACGCCCTCGCCGCCCTGCTTTGGGAAAAATGTAGCCGCTACCAAGAAGAAAACGCCAAAAAAGCTTGATTTTTTATTAAAAAAAATGCTTGACTCTTTGCTCTCTTCGTGTTATACTATCTTTCGATGGGAAGGTTTTCGGTAAACACTTCCAAATAAAAAAACCGAGGTACAACTCTATGAAAAGAAAGTCTTTGACGAAGCTACTCTGCCGTGCTGGCGTTATCGCCGCGCTGTACGTTGCGCTCACTTACATTTTTATGCCCTTTGCCTATGGTCCTTTTCAAATCCGTCCGGCAGAGGCGTTTTGTATTTTACCGCTATTTTTTCCCGAAGCGGTGCCTGCATTATACATAGGCTGCATGATTTCAAACCTTCCTACTGGGTCTATTCCAGACATCATTTTAGGGTCACTTGCCACACTGATTTCTGCATTCGGTACGTACATGGTAGGCAGGTTTTTAAAAAATGCATGGTTAAAAATCATTTTAGGCGGTATTTTTCCAATTCTTTTTAATGCCTTTATCATACCGCTCATTATCGTCTTTTTAAACAACGAATTTGCAGGGTATCCCAGCACCGCCATTGCTTATTTTTCCTTTGTCGCATCCATTGCCTTGACGGAGACCGTTTGGGTATACGCTTTGGGCGCACCCTTATATTTTTCATTAGAAAAACTGCGTAAAAAAGCACTTATCAGTTTTTTACAATAATCCTTTATATAAAAGATAGGGCAGTGAGGAATTTTTCCCCACCGCCTTTTTTTGCGCTTTTTAAATATTTTATTCTTTAAATTGAAGATGAATGGAGCCAACGCCGCCGCTTATTTCTATAAAATTACTGCCGTTGCCGAAATTTTCCATATTAGAAACGTTCGTCCCGTCAACCGTAATACTTCCAATGCCTTTTTCTATATCCAGCCTATAATCGTCTTTTTTACCAAGAACGGTTATATTCGATTCCCCAACGCCTAAATTAAGCTTACTTTCGCCTCTCAGCGCAGAAGTCAAATTCAATTGCCCCACGCCCATTTCCAAATCAAGGTTACAAAGTACGCCATCGGATATCGTAATTTTTCCTGCTCCGCCCTCAATCTCCGCACTTACGTTGGCAATCAGCTTATTTATAGTAACTTCACCTGCGCCCAACACAAAATCTATCCTTTCCGCGCACAAATAATCCAACGTGAATTTACCCGCACCCGTCAAAATATCCACACCTTCAAAGGTCATATCCGCAGGAATGTAAAGCCGCAATATAGCTCCTTTATAATTTCTAATGAATTTTTTTGTATTTTGAATGGTGAGTACGCCGTTTAAATCGTCAACGCTGATATATTTTAAGTTACTCTCCACAGAAAAATTCTCGCCTTGCTCGATGGTAAAATCTGCCGCACCGATTTCTATTTTCAACTCGGTGATATTTGACGAAATGGAATACGTTGTCATCTCGTCACTTACGGCATCATTTATAAAAAATCCACCCAAAGCACCCAACAAACCCAACGCACCGCCTATAATGCCCACCGAAAGAAAAACAGCAAACGCCATAGCCAGGTATTTGATTACTTTTTGAATTTTGGTCATTTAATATCTACGCCTCCGAACATACAAGTACCGCTTATGTAGATAGTAGGGGCGTCTGTTTTCGCCTTAGTTTTATTAGAAACACCGCCAAAAATGCAGCTGGAATTAACTTTTACATTAACGTTTTGCGGCACCAAAATATCAATCCCGCCGAAAATCGCCGTCATCTTAATAGCACAGTCCTTTTCAATGATCGCGTTGCGCAAATCACATTCCACGCCACCGAAAATTGCGGAAAGTTCAGCCCCCTCAAATACTTGACCGTCATAATTCATATCATAACCTGAAAAAATAGCATTGCCCGACTTTGTTTCGCCGCCGTTTGCCTTAATTTCAACGATAATCTCGTTTGCTTTGTTATTGAAAAACGCCGTATATATCATTTTAATACCGGCAATAACGATAATAACGGGGATCAGCAGTTTCCAAAGCATAGAAAAATCCATCACCTCTTGACAGCACAACAACAAACAAACGCCAATGAGAATGCCCACGATGTTGCCCGTTTTATCACGTTCGGTGAATAAGCCTACGGTGCAAGGAACGATGATAAACAACGTCCACCAACCATCAAAGAAGATATCAATATTCGTGATTTCTAACGCATTTAACGCAAACATCACGCCTACTGCAATAAGTACAATACCCCAAATTACCTTTTTAAATTTTTTCATTTTTTTTCTCCCCTTTTATAAGGTAACTCTATTTTAGCACATCTTATTGAAAAAATAAAGTACTTTTAAAAAATTTGTCAAATATATTTATAAAAATAGGGGACAGGTTTACATTCAACGCATACCTGCCCCCATCTTTTGCTTATTTTTCTATTATTCCTTATCGTCGCCGCTACCGCTGTTACCAAGGAAAATACCGAAGAAATCGTTATTTGTTTTCAACGTCGTGCCGCCCGTAGCACCGCTACCGCTGGAAGGTTTTCTATCACGGTTATAGGGCTTTTTATTATAGCCGTTACGGTTATTGCCGTATCCGCCGCGACTTCCGCCGTTTCTGTTGCCATAGCCGCCTCTGCCGCCACGACCTCTATTATCACGTCTATCTCTGTCGTTTCTTGCAGACAATGCAGGAGCATCAGGATCTTCCAAATTATCAGGAATAATCACGATATAGCGGTTGGGTTCTTTACCTTCGCTTTGTGTGGAAACACCTTCGCGTTCAGACAACGCCGCGTGAATAATACGTCTTTCATAAGGGTTCATGGGTTCGAGTTTGATTTTCTTACCCAAACGAATTGCTTTTTGTGCAAGGTTTTCAGACAATTTATTCAACGTTGCTTCTCTGTTTTCGCGATAATTTTCGCAATCTACCACAACGCGCTTGTATTCGTCTCTGCCCGTGTTTGCCACAGCACCTGCAAGCGTCTGAATCGCATCAATCATAACGCCGTGCTTGCCGATAATCGAAGTGGTGTTTGCCGCCGTTACGTTGATTTCCACCTTTTCGCCTTCGGAAACCAATTCCGTGCAAGCCGTGATGTGCAACAAATCAAACAAACCTTCCAAAAATTCAACCGTTCTTTCACCGTCCGTTTTGCCTTCTTTGCAAATAGGTTGATTTTCGCATTTTTTCGCTACGTTTTCTTCCTTTTCACAGGAATCCTCACAGCAACAATTCTCGTTCGTTTTTGCACAATTTTCCTCATTTAAAGGAGCGATTTCTACACGCGCCTTCACTGAACCAAAAAGCTTTTTCTTTCCCTCTTCCAAAACGCGAATATCTGCGTTTTCTCTTGCCAAACCCAGCTCTTTCAAGCCATTCTCAACGGCTTCTTCTACCGTTTTGCCCGTAAATTCTTTGTATTGCATTATTTTTCTCCTTATCGCCTTAAAAGGGGCTTTCTCTCACTTATTTTTTATCTTTTTTGTCCGCTTTTTTCTTGTCGGCGGTATTGTTCGTAATTTGTTTTCTGCCAGGGAAACGCTGGTTATACTTTTCCTGCTCGCGCTGCGCTTCTTTCTTGTTTTCAACGGAGTCTACCGCTTTATTGATAACAAGAGTGGACAAAAGCGAGAAGATATTGCTCGTAATCATGTAGATAGAGAAAGCAGAGCTATACATAAACGAGAAGATTGCAAACATACCCGTCATAATAATCATCGTCATTTTTTGTTGTGATGCAGCTTGTCCGTCTACCGAGCTAAACTGTTGTTGTTCTTTTTGCGAACGGTTCGTCACCCATTGTTGCAATAAAATTGTGCCGATAGAAAGGGCGATTAAGATATACCAACCGTTTGCTTCCGTCTTGTGCTTTTCCAAACCGTCTGTTACAAGCTTATACGTTTCTTCTTTATATGCGTCCGTATAGCCCGTTACGCTTGCCAATTCAACCTTTTCACCGTTCACTTCAAATTTTTCTCTGGAAATTTCCGCGCTAAATTCGGAATAGGTGAGCACGGGGTGCTTATAGGATGCGTCCGTAGCCCAAATATTTTTAATCCAAAGGAATTTCGTGTTTTCGATTACTTCTTCATCATAAGCAACCAAAACGGCACCTTGCGCTTGTTTAGTGAAATAATTTTTAATGGCAGTTTGTGCAACTTCCGTCTTTTGTTCCAACGTCAATTCAGCAGAAATTTCTTCGCCTTCCGCCGCGCTTTCTGCTGCTAATTTTTGCGCTGCTACAGCGTCTGCCACCGCTTTATCTACAAGCGCCTTGATTTCTTCGTTTGCATACGCTTTTTCTACGTCAATCTTATATTCTTTTTGCGTTCTGCTTTGAATATAAGCAAGCTTTTCTTCCGTCGTTTCACCGAGGTTTTCGTTTTCACTAAGCGTAATCGTATAATAGATATATTTATCCGAAGCTGCATTCGTGTCTTTAACCATAACGATATTGCCGTCAATCGTGAGGTTTTCTTCCGTTAAATCAGCGCAATACGTTTGAATTTTTGCATTGTACGCGTTTAACATCGTGTTATAATTGCTGACGTTAGAATACTGTGAATAAGCGTTAAATGCACCGATAGCCACGAAGAATATGACCATGGAAAGAATCATGGGAAGACAGGAAGAGAACATATTAATGCCGTTTTCCTTATACATTTCCATGAGTTTTTGATTGTATTTTTCTTTATCGTTGCCGTATTGTTTTTGTAATTTTTCCATACGCGCTTGATTTTCTTTCATCAAACGGTTTTGTTTTCTCATGGCTATTCTTTGATATACGTCAAAGGGCATAACGATGAGCTTCAAAATTAAGGAAAATAAAATAATACCTACGCCTACCGTACCAACACCCGTGATTAACCAACGAATGATTTTACCGATAAAGTTTAAATATACGTCGTAAGTTTGACCGAAAACGACGATAGATACGTCTGCGGTATTTAATAAATTTAAAAGTCCCATTTTACGTTGTTTCCAATAATATTTTTTTGAGGCTTTATTTTTTATCGCCTACTGATTTTCTTCCTTTTTTTATACCCGTTTACCACTGCTCCAAAACGTTTTTAATTCCGCTTTTTTGCATTTGTAAAATTATTTTCATGATTACAACAACCAACGTTTTTTGAAATACCATTCGGGAGCAGGGTCATATCCGCCTTTAGAAAAGGGGTTACAGCGCAAAATACGCCACATTCCAAGCAAAATCCCGATAATCACCCCTTGATTGTTGATACACTCCAAGGTGTATTGCGAACAGGTAGGGCGATAAAGACAAGTATGTTTAGATAGAAAACGTTGATAAAAGAGTATTAAACGCATACAAAGCATCTTTAAAAAAGGCTTAAACACCTTTTTTTTGAGATATTTATGATTGATGCGGAAAAGCTGGATAAAATCCACCCTTACATTTTCTCTTTTTTGATTATACATTGTAAATGCCGTTGAAAGGTAGAAAAGGCGTAATTTTTGCTCACTTTCGGGATTAAAACGATGGTGTACGTCCCTTTCATTTCCTGTTGAACGGAACGAAACGCTTCGCGAAGCAATCTTTTAATACGGTTTCTCTGCACGCTTTTACCGTGTCTTTTTCCAATGGAAATCCCCATTGTCATTCTTTCGGATGGGCGATAAAGAACCGTCAAAGAGGGCGAAAAACCTCGCTTACCCTTTTGAAAAAGTCTTTGAAAATCCGCTTGTTTTTTTAATCTGTAATATTTCATTTTCAGCGTAAAGGAATAGTTTTTTTGTCCTGAAATTGCTAAAAAACAACCCTAAAGATAAAAAAATCTTCCGTTATTAAAAATGGCAAATCCTCTCCTTTGAGAAAAGGAAAGGAATTTGTCACTTATTTTTTAACTTCTTTAAAAACGATTAGTGGGTCAATCTCTTGCGGCCCTTATCTCTACGTCTTTTAAGTACTCTTCTGCCTGCGGTCGTTGCCATTCTCTTACGGAAACCATGTACTTTGCTCTTCTGTCTTTTCTTGGGTTGATAAGTTCTTTTCATAATATTTCTCCTGATTTTGTTTTTTTATCTTTTTTGGTGTATATCGCAGTTTCTCCCACGATAACGCTCTATATTATAGCCTAAATTTATAAAGTCCGTCAAGCAATTTTCAACGCTTTTTTTCTTCTTTCCGCTTTTTTACGAGAAAAAAGAGCTTTTTCTTTTATTTTACGCTTGCTGGCTGGTACGAACGGGTAATACAAGGTATTGACAGCTCTTATCTTCCACGTTCTCGATTGTGAAAGGGGATACAGACGTATTAAACGACAACACAACGATTTCCTCTTCCAAAGCTTTCAAAGCGTCCAAAAGATATTTCCCGTTCATGGCAATTTTTAATTCCTTGCCTTCCATATCCGTTGCCGACACCGTTTCTTCTACTTTACCCATATCCGAATTGGCGTTGATGATAATTTTATCATGCTTTACGTCCAACAAAATAAGGTTGTTTTTATCGCCGCGGATAAGTACGGAAGCACGCTCTACACTGTCGATAAGCTCGCTTCTCTTCACTTGCACCTTTGTCGTGAAATCTACAGGGTAAATATTTTCCTTACGCACAAATTCCCCCGAATACAATCTCGAATTAATCACGGTATCTTCCACAGCCACCGACAATAAATTCTTACTTGCGTAAATTTTTAACGTGTTTTCATTGCCAAGCATACGGGAGATTTCCGTTAAAGTACGTGCGGGGCATACGATTTTCATTTCACCGCTGCCGTCTAAAACGTCACAATACGAACAAGCCATTCTAAAACCGTCCAATGCCGTCGCTGTCAATTGATTGTCTTTCGTTTCCATAAGACAACCTTTCAAAATAGGTCTGCTTTCGTCGGTCGCGCAGCAGAACACCACTTTGGATATCAACGTTTTTAAATCAGCTTCCTTAATTTCGAAATATTCTCCAACGTCCTGCGTGTTGTCCCCAAAAACAGGGAAGTCAGTAGCGGATAACGCTTGCATATACGATTCACTATCTGCATATTTAATGGAAATACCCTTTTCATCGGAAGCAATCACCACTTCAAAAGCCGCGATTTTCCCCACAAAATCGGCAAACGTTTTACCGTTCACACACAGCTCGCCTTCTTCTAAAATCTCCGCTTTAATCTTCTTTTCAATGGAAATTTCACCGTCGTATGCTTTCAACGTAAGCCCGTCGTTTTTAGCTTGTAATTTAATGCATTCCAAAACAGGCGTAATCGTCTTTGCCGCGCAGGCTTTGCTTACCACGAGCGCCGCATCCGATAAAATCATTCCGTCACATACAAATTTCATATCATTCTCCTATGTACACGCTTTAAAAAAGCTCTTATATTTTACCTTTTAATTATACCATAAAAGCTCTTTTTTTTGCAAGCAAATTCCACGTTTTTCACGTATTATTTTATCATTATTTTACTATAATTTTACAATTTTACGTTCACGTAAATAATTTCTTTTTCGGGGTATTTTTTCTGGCAGTATTTGACGGTGTACGCCGCGCCGCCTTTTTCTTTTTTACAGTAGGCTATGAGTGCGTCTGCGTGCTCTACCATATACTGATTTCTCATCAACATACAACCGCGATGATAGTTTTCTGATAATAAAATTTTTTCGTCCGCGCGCTGTAATATGGAAACGTAACGGGCTTTGTCTGTATCGGAATAGCTCTTTTCTTGATTATAACAGGGAATACAGGCTATCAAGCGGATTTGTGGATAGCTTTTCTTTAATGAAAGAGTCGCTTCGGCTGCCAATAAATCAAAACCCTGCGCCATACCGTTATAAAAATCTACCACGCCTTTTTTAGCGTAGTTTTCTATCGTTTCCCACAAGAGTTTGGGAGAGAAGTCTTCTCCTATGTTTCTATGACCCGTAAAAGCACAGCTTTTAATGGGTGTGTTGTTTGTTTTTATTCTTAATTGTTCCATCTTTTTGCACCGCTTATTATTATACCATAACACTCCCCACCTTGTCAACCAACGTTCCGTTCGATTTTGTCTTTCTATCCCAGCGTTCCGCTGGACTTTGTCTTTCTATCTTTCTATATAGCTTAAAAAGAAGATTGGTGAGTGAAGAGCAAAATTCGGTAGACTTTTTTTGCTTTATTTGTAAAAAAAAAATAGCTTGCCGTTTTGGCGGCAGGCTTACTCCTGATATTATTATATTAAAATAAATATTAATAGTAGTATTAGTAGGGTGCTGTGGAAATGTGGACAAGCCGAATTTATGCCCTTGAATGTCTTTAAAAATCTGCTTTTTTATATTTAATTTTACTGTGGACAACCCCACCTTTTATTGTGGAGAAAATTGTGGAAAATTTGTGGAATTGTGGAAAAATAAACTGTATATACAAACAGTGTAATGTATAAAAATACAATAAAAAGTGAATAAAAATAAGTTTATTATGGGTTATCCACTATAGTTATCCACAATGTGGAGAAGGGGAAAATCGTGGGGTGGATAAGCTGTTAAAGCCATACAAGACAAGGGATAAAGCGGATAAAATTTTTCTTTCGTTGTGGAAAACTTTTTTTAAAAGGATTGCCTTTTATGAAAAATCGTGGTATAATAAAAAACGCTATGGAAATAAGAGAGATTCAAACAATTTTAGAAACAGAGATTTTAGGGGAAAAACGCGAGAAATTTGAGAAATTTCGTGCGCTTTTGCTGGAATATAACCAAAAATACAATCTCACGACGATCTTGGAAGAAAAGGATATGTTATACAAACATTTCTTGGACAGCGCGGCTGGCGTGGATTTATTTTCACAAAATGCACGCATTGCAGAGATTGGTTCGGGGGCAGGTTTTCCCTCGATTGTCTTAAAAATCCTGCGGCCGGACTTGCAATTGGATCTTTTTGAGAGTGTTGGAAAAAAATGTGAATTCTTAAAGGCTGTTGTGGATAACTTTGATTTTAAGAATATGCATATTTATAACATTCGCGCGGAAGATGCGGCGAAGGACGTGAAATTTAGGGAAAAGTATGATTTTGCAACGGCGAGGGCTGTAGCAAGAATGAATACTTTGACGGAATACTGTTTGCCGTTCGTAAAGGTTGGAGGAAAGTTTATAGCGTATAAGAGCGGTGACGTGAGCGAGATTTTGGAAGCGGAATCGGCGTATAAGACGCTTGGCGGTAAGAAATCAAGCGTGTATGCGTATGCTTTGCCTGAGGGGTATGGCGAGCGTGTGTTGGCGGTGATTGAGAAAATTAAGCCAACGCCTGCAAAATATCCACGCGGACAGGGTAAGGAACGTAAAAACCCCCTCTAACCAGCGTTCCGCTGGACCATGACTTTCTATTTTTCTAAATAGCTTGGAAAGAGGCTTGGTTGGTGGTGGGCTTTCGTAAATAAACGAACATTTTCCATCTGCGTTCCGCTGGACCATGACTTTCTATCTTTCTAAATAGCTTGGAAAGAGGTTTGATAGTTTTTTTTAGTAAAGGGTCAAAGGGATAATCCCCTTGTGGGAGGTTGAGGGCAAAGCCCTCGCAAGAGAATTTTCCTAAAAATTAAGCAAAATGAAATTTTTCGCTATTTTATTGCCGCAAGGCAATTCTATGGAGTAATGCTCTAAAAAAGTAAAATATAAAAGCATATAGCCATGTACGCGATGAAATAAACCTGTACATGGGTAATTTTTTTTATTTTTTTAATTTTATTCGGATAATTCTTCTAAATCATCGTCCTTGTCATCATTTTCAGATTGGTTATTTTTCTTAAAACGAAGTTCGTCAACGGAGAAGTCTTTATAAATCCAGCCGCCTGCTTTGTCGTCGATTTTTACTTTCGCTTGCATTTTCAGCATATTAATAGAAACGACGATGGCACGTCCGTCGGGAGAACCCACTTCCGAGCCTACCTTTGGCATCTTTTTAACAACATCGGCATAGTAATCGTTTTCATAACTAAGGCAGCACATCAATCTGCCGCAAAGACCGCTAATTTTACCAGGGTTAAGCGACAAGCCTTGATTTTTTGCCATTTTAACGCTTACCTTTTTAAATTCGGGCATATTGCCTGCGCAACAACAAACTCTGCCGCAAGGCGCGATACCGCCGAGGTATTTCGTTTCGTCACGCGTGCCTACTTGGCGAAGCTCGATACGGGTGTGGAATGCAGAGGCAAGATCTTTCACCAATTCACGAAAATCTACGCGGTTTGCGGAAGTGAAATAGAATAAAAGTTTATTTCCCTCAAAGGAATATTCACAGTCCACGAGTTTCATATCCAAGTTATGTGCTGCGATTTTTTCTTTACAAATCTGCATCGCTTGCGGTTTTTTTGCTTGGCATTCCTCGTAATGCGCTTTGTCTTCGGCGGTGGCGATACGAATAATCGGCTTTAAAGGAGATACGATTTCGTCGTCGCTCACCTCGCGTTCGGGGTACGCTACCCACGCGTATTCAAGGCCGCGTGAGGTTTCCACAATCACCGGCATGTTGCGTTCGTAGTTATCGCCCGCTTTCGGGGAAAAATAATACAATTTTCCGCCGTTTTTAAATTTAATGACTACTACTTTTTCCATAATTTATCCTTATATGTTCTGTTTGTTTTTCGCGCGAATGTTGGCAATACACAGTTCGATACACTGTGAAAAAACAGCGTTGAACTTCACTTGTCTTTCCGCTTCGCTTAACGCTTCTTGTGCGTAAAGCAACGCAGGAATGGTGTAAAAATCAGCCGTTTTTTTGATATTTTCCAATTCGCTTTTTAATAACAATCTATTTTGAAAAGATTTTAAGTTCGTTTGTTTGCTCGTTTTTAACAAAAGTGCGTCGCGGAAAATTAAACGCAATAAAGTCAAAAGCTCTTTTTGCTGTTTACTTTCTCCAATTTGTTTTATAAGCATGGGTAATCGCGAATCGCTTGTCAGCGCCAAAGCAAAAGCGTTTTCCACCAACGTTTTATAATGTCCGCCTTCTGCGATGTTTTGCGCTTCACCTAAACTTCCGCTGGACGCCGCTGCGCAAAGGGAAATTGTTTGCTCGTCAAAGCGGTCTTGATAAATACGGAGTAGGCAATTTTCAATTTCTTCGACGTTAAAAGGCTGTATTTCCAATTTTTTTACACGGGAAAGCACGGTGGGCAAAACGGGAAAAACCGTAGTCGCACCCAATAAAAACACAACGTCTTTGGGCGGTTCTTCCAACAGTTTTAAAAGCTTGTTTTGCGTCTGCACGTTGGCTTCGGCAAAATCACCCAAAATAAAGATTTTTTTCTGTGTTTCTATGGGATTAAGCGTACTTTCTTCTTGAATTTTTAACGCGTCTTCTACGGTGAGTTTTTTACCCTCGGCAGGGAAAAATAGACAATCGGAAAAATTCTCATTTTCGATAAGCGTGCAAACGCGCAAAAAACCGTTTTTATCTTGCTGAAATTCCTTTTCAAAAAAAAGCTTTGCAAACGTTTTTAACGCCGAACGAAGATTCCGCGCGTCGTTTAAAAGGAGTAGATAGGCATGCCCTAATTTATCCTCTTCGCTCTCTGTTTTGAGCAGGCGATATGCCTGTGTATTTTTAAAGAGTGTTTGCATAAGACCTCATTTTTTGTGAATTTCGCTCATTCCTTATAATTATAACATAAAAATGAAAAATAAGCAAGCGTTATATAAAAAATTGTGGATGTGCAATAAAGAGTTTTGTTAAATCGGAGTTTTTATTCAATAGCGAACGAAGTCTGTATTTTATAACAAAACAAACCACCATGTACGCGTTGAGATAGAATATTTTATAAAATGAGGGCACCATGTACGTGTTGAGATATGATAAATAGATAAAAAACAGAGAAAAACTTACAAGAGATTGCTTTTTTTACAATTCTTTGCCAGTTTTTTATCATAAAAAACGCTTTACAAGGCAAAAAAGAAATGATATAATATAATGTGTGTGCGTAAAAGCATAAAAAACAAAGAGGTAAGTACTTGTTTTTACCGTAAAATCAACGAAAAATATAAAACAAGGAGCATCTGATGGAAGAAAAAGTACAGATTGAAGAAGGCATTAGTTTACTGGACATAGTAAGACTTCTTTTTAACAAGCTTTTGATTTTGATTATGGTTGGTGTAATCAGCGGTTTTTTAGGCGGTATTGTAGCCGTTGCGAGAACGCATGATGTCAACTATTGGGGAACGACGGTCGAATTTTACGTAAACCCCTTTAAAAACGATGATAGCGATGAAAACGTGAGTGCGGGTATTACTGGCGGTGCCGGAAGTAGCCAATACGGCGTATACGGTGCATACGGCCGTCACGTTATGGATAACATCATTAAATTGCTCAGTTCGGAAAGCTTTGCAGAGTTTTTGATTGACGGGGTAACGGTGGATACCGAGGACGGTGTGGAAGTTGTTTCCGCGCCGATGAAAAATATCCCTGAAAAAATCGGCTTTAACAACAAAGGCGAACGTTATATGACGAGCGAGTATAAGGGATTCCTCAAGAAAGTAGACAACGCGGTTAATTTCTCCTATTTGGAAGCAGACGCGGATATGGAAGACGCAAACAACCTTGCTCGAAGCTTCATTTACGTAAGTATTTCCGTTATCAATGACAAAGCGTTTGCAGAAGAATTGCTTGAAAGCGTGAAAAAAGTAGTGCCTTGGTACGTACAAGAAAACATGACGGTGCCTACCGATTACGACGGAACCAACTGTAAAAAGATTACCGTCCTTGAAGAAATCACGCTTACGAACCCTGGTTATACGACGAACGAAGCGATTAAATATGCAATTTTGTTTGCGTTTGCAGCGGTTGCGGTTGCTTGTGTTGTAATTATTCTCATTGACAGATCGGATAAGAGATTGCGCGATTACGAACTTGTTATGCGTAATTTGGAAGTGCCTGTTCTCGGCGTTATTCCTACGATTGAACCGATGATACAAAAAGCAAAAGCTGAAGCGGCAGCAAAAGCGAAAGCGGAGGAAAAGAAATGAAACTTTTATCTTTAATTTCCAATCACAGATCGAAAAACCGCGTTAAAAGAGTTGCACAGAATAACAGCAAACACGCTTCGGCAAGAACAGAATACTTATTAAACGAAAAAACACCTTTCAACGTAACGGAAGCTTTCCGTAATTTAAAGGCTTCTATTTCCGTATCCGTACCTAAAAAATCGGAAGGCGTTGTTATCATGGCAACGTCTGCTTATCCCGAAGACGGTAAAACGACGGTTACGGCAAACCTTGCGTTGATGTTCGCTTTGTCGGACGCAAAAGTAGTGCTTGTGGACGCCGATATCCGTAAAGGACGTATTGCGCGTTATTTCAAGCGTAAAAGCGCACCCGGACTTTCTGATTATTTGTCCGGTCAAGCATCGCTTGGCGACGTTGTGCACAGAACGCGTGCGAATGAAAATCTTTCGTATATTACGTGCGGTACGCACTCCCCTCGCCCTTATGAATTGCTTGAAAGCGAGGAAATGAAAAATTTGATAGAAGAGCTGAAGAAATATTATGATTACGTCATCATTGATACGCCGCCGGTTCTCGTTATTTCCGATGCGTTGGCGTTGACTTCCGTGGTGGACGGAACCGTGCTTGTTTGCCGTCATCAAGTGTCCTACGTTAGCGACATTTCGCGTGCAATCAACACTCTTCGTTTCTCTAAAGCGAATATTCTTGGCGTTATCGTAAACGATTATAAAGAACCGCAAATCAGCAAATATGGCGGATATGGTAAGAAATATTCTTACTATTCCTACAAATACGGTTATGGATATGGATACGGATACGGTTCGACAACGCCCGAACCAACAGACGAAGAAAAGAAGTCTTAATTGCAGAAATTATTATAAAAAGCTCTCTTTTCGAGGGCTTTTTTTACAAGAAAGTCTTATTTTATATAATAGTTCGTAACCCACCAAGCCCCTATCTAAGCTATATAGAAAGATAGAAAGACAAAGTCCAGCGGAACGCTGGTTTAAAAGAGAGAAAAAACGGTTAATAATATAGTATGATGGAAAACTACACACAACAAGAAAATGAACAAATGAATAAATATCCCACCTTTCCGCTTATACCGCTCCGTGGTAAAGTGGCATTTCCGCACGCTTCCATATCCTTTGAAGCTGGCCGTGAAATGACCCTCAAAGCCATCGAACACGCATCCGCGACAAACCGCTTGGTGATGATTTGTACGCAGCGAGAAACGGAAAAGGACAAAATCGAGGCAACCGACCTCTATTCCGTAGGCTGTGTGGCAAAAATAAAACAAGTGATGCAAGTCAGCAACGGTATTGTGCGCGTACTTTGTGAGGGTATGTACCGCGCAAAGACAAAAGCTGTTTCGATAGACAACGGCTGTTTTTTCGCGCACGTGGACGAAATTAAAATTATTCACGGCGACGACGTGATGGAAGAAGCGTATTTCAGAACCGCGAAAGAATTGCTTAAAGACGTAATTGCAACGGACGGAAAAATCACCAAAGACACCGTTTCCAAATTAGAAAAAATTACCAGCGCAGACGAATATATCGACGTAGCTGTTTCCGCAATGCGCGTACGTTTGGAAGTGAAACAAGCGATTTTGGAAGAAGGCAAATTGATTGAACGTTTGAAATTATTCGAAAGATGCCTCAATGACGAACTGGAAATATCTAAAATCGAGAAAAAAATAGCTTCTGCTGTTCGCCAAAGCATTGATAAAAACCAAAAAGAATACTTTCTTCGTGAACAGTTAAAAGCCATTCATTCCGAGCTCGGCGACGATGGCAAGGAAGAGGACGAATACCGTCAAAAGGTGCTGGATAAAAAACTGCCCGAGGTTTTGGAAGAAAAATGCCTCAAAGAAATCAACCGTATGCGTAAAATGCAGACGACCTCTCCTGAATACAACGTCATTACAAGCTATCTCGACCAAATTCTGGAATTGCCTTGGACGGAAGAAACGGAAGATACCGAACTTCTTTCCGATTGCGTAGACGTACTCGAAGCGGACCATTACGGTCTTGAAAAAATCAAGGAACGTATCACGGAATACCTCGCCGTTTTGAAATTGACGGGTAACATGAAAGCCCCTATTTTATGTTTTGTAGGGCCTCCCGGGGTAGGTAAAACGAGTATTGCGCAGTCGATTGCGCGTGCTTTGGGTAGAAAATTTGTGCGCATGAGTCTTGGCGGCGTGAAAGATGAAGCGGAAATTCGCGGTCATCGCCGCACGTATATCGGTGCAATGCCTGGGCGTATTATGTACGGCATGAAGAACGCTGGCTCGATTAATCCCGTGTTCTTGCTCGATGAAATTGACAAAATTACGTCGGATATGCATGGCGACCCTGCAGGCGCGCTCTTGGAAGTGCTCGATCCTGAACAAAACGTTTCTTTCCGCGATAGATATATCGAAGCCCCCTATGATTTGAGTAAAGTGCTCTTTATCACAACAGCAAATACGCTCGATACCATTCCCGGCCCCTTGCGCGACCGTATGGAAATTATACAGCTTTCGGGCTATACCATGGAAGAAAAAACGGAAATTGCCCGTCGTTATCTTGCGCCGAAACAGTTGGCGGCAAACGGCCTCACCGATAACAACTTGGTGTTTACGGAAGAAGGCGTGCGTATGGCGATTGAGGGTTACACACGCGAGGCAGGCGTTAGAACGTTGGAACGCGTGGTTGGTTCGCTGTGCCGTAAGGTGGCGGTGCAGTACGCGAATGATAAAAATTTACCCTGCGTCACGATTAATGGAGAAAAGGTGAAAGAGCTTCTTGGGGCGCCTAAATTCACGATAGACGAAGGCAGAGAAACGTCGGAAATCGGCGCGGTGACCGGTCTTGCTTGGACGGCTGTCGGCGGCACGACGTTGACGGTGGAAGCGAGCTTGATGACAGGCAAGGGCGACGTTAAATTGACGGGGAAACTCGGCGACGTCATGAAAGAATCGGCGCAAGCGGCGCTCACGTATATCCGTGCTCATGCGGAAAAAAACGGCGTGGAAGCGGATAAATTTACCAAATACGATTTGCATATTCACGTACCCGAGGGCGCAACACCGAAAGACGGCCCCAGTGCAGGCGTGACGATGGCAACGGCGATTTTGTCGGTATTGACCGAAAAACCCGTGCGTTGTGACGTGGCGATGACGGGTGAAATTACGTTGCGCGGGAAAGTGTTGCCGATTGGCGGTTTAAAAGAAAAATCCCTTGCGGCAAGACGCGTGGGAATAAAAACCGTCATCATGCCCTATGGAAACGAGCGTGAAATTGCGGAATTGCCTGCGGTTTTGCGTGAAGAAATCACCTTTGTACCCGTAAAAGAAATAGACGAAGTGTTCGACGTGGTATTTCGTTTAAGCGATGCGCATTTTGAGGATAAAAAACCTTTAAAACCCCGCAAAAAACGTATACCGAAAACGCAACCTTTGCCCGTGGTTCCGCAAACGCCCATCGACCGTGACGGCGTGAGATGTTAAGAAAAAAAGAGAAGTAACAAAGACCTTTCTTGAGGTGTGGATATGCAACAGAAGAAAAGCAAGAAAAAGCAAAATGGGCATACCATGTACGCGGTGAAATATGAAAGGAAACCGAAAGAGGGTGGGCTGGTATGCGATGAAAATAACGCGTCTTGTCAACCCGCTTTGGTTGTTAAAAACGCAGAATTTATCACGTCTGCGGCGCGTGCAGACCAGTTTATTACGCCAGATAAACCCATGATTGCCGTTTGCGGAAAATCTAACGTAGGCAAAAGTTCCTTTATTAATATGCTTGCGAATCGAAAAAAACTGGCAAAAACGAGTAGTGAACCGGGGCGAACAAGACTCGTCAATTATTTTGATTTTGGGGAATTTGTTTTGGCGGATTTGCCGGGGTATGGTTTTGCGCGAGTTTCCAAAGGCGAAAAGGAAAAATGGGCAAAAACGCTGAATGCTTTTTTTGCGGATAAGGAAAAAATTTCGCACGTGTTCATGCTGGTGGATTCCCGTCACGACCCCACCGAGGACGACGTGCAGATGTTGGAATTTTTAAATTTTAACATACTCCCCTTTACCATTGTTTTGACGAAAGCAGATAAACTTTCCAAAATGAAATTGAAAGAACATATTCGCGCGATTGCCGCCGATTTGTATTTAGGTGAAAGCAATCTTTTGGCGACGAGTTCGGAAACGGGATATGGAAAAAATGACGTATTGGCGAAGATAAAATCGGTGATAGACAATGCAAATTTAGTACGTGAGAACGCTGAAAATGCGGAAACCGCAGAAGAAATAGTTGAATAAAAACAAAAGGAAGGCGTGAAAACCTTCCTTTTTTATGATAAATAGTTAAAAATGAAAATAACATGAATTAATGCTTTCTTTTTTACGAGATTGCCACACTTCACTTCGTTTCGTTTGGCTTCGCCAAATAGCAAGCTGAACGCAATGACAATGTGAAATATTTTTTCTTCACAGTCTGCTACCGACCAAGCATTTATCCAAGCAATTTAGAAAGATAAAAAGATGAAACACCCTAAGGGTGCGGAACACAGATAAAATAAAAAGTCCTCTTATTTACGAAAGCCCATCACCGATCAAGCACTTATCTAAGCTATATAGAAAGATGGAAAGACGAGGTCCAGCGGAACGCTGGTTTAGAGGTATTCCTTCCACTTCTTTTCAAATTGTTCTTCAGCTTTTATCATTTCATCGAGCAAAGCGATAATTTCTTCATTCCCATCCTCGCTCAAATCACCTGCTGTCGTGCGCAAGGACGTAATACCCATCACCGTGCCCTGCACCATCATATCCGCAATATGCGCGCGGGAATTATCCGTCAACGTGCTCATCTTGATAGACCCCCACATCATCGCTTTTTTCATGGGATTAGGTTCTTTTAATTCCAAACCCATGTCCTTGGCAAGCGTAGCAGCTTTTGCAGAAAAACGTTCGTACTCTTCATGTTGTGCGTGCAATTCCTCGCGCACTGCCATATCCTGTGTTTCAGGCAAAATATTTGATATCGATTGCAGGGCAAGCTGTGCATTGCGGTAAATTTCCGCCAAAGCTTCTTCGGTTTTTTTCTTGTCATGATTTTCCATAAAAACATCTCCTTTTTGCGTTTATAATACAAAGTGTTGCCGATTTTTCCCTTTTACATACCCTACAATATAAAATTTAGCCTTTTTTATATAAAAAATAAAAATATTCATTGAAAAATGCTTGACGGAAAAGAAAAAAATATGTTATAGTTATAGTCGAGCCGATAGGAACGGGCTTTTTTAAGTCAGCAATTTTTACGCAAAAACGTGAAAACGCTGCGCCTTGGATATTCTTCGAGACTGGAAAGAGGAGGTAAATTTTATGTACGCTATCATCGATAACGGTAACAAGCAGTATAAAGTTGCAGAAGGCGACGTTGTAAGAGTAGAAAAGCTCAACGCAGCAGAAGGCGAAACTGTATCTTTCAAAGTGCTTATGGTTGCTGATGAAAACGGTATCAAGACGGGCGCGGAAGTAGAATCCGCTAAAGTTACCGCTACGGTCGTTAAGCAGGATAAGGCGAAGAAAATCATCGTCTTCAAGTATAAAGCTAAGAAAAACGAACGTAAAAAGCAAGGTCACAGACAGCCCTTCACCGCAGTTAAAGTTGAAAAAATCGAACTCTAATTTGGTTTTTAACGCTTGATTGCACACCGCCTTTTTATATAAATATATAGAAGGCTTGGGAAAAATAAATTTTAAGGAGAAATAAAGATGATTTTTATCAGTTTATTCGCTCATAAAAAAGGTACCGGTTCCTCCCACAACGGTAGAGATAGTGAAGCAAAGCGTCTTGGCACGAAGCGTAGCGACGGTCAAAAAGTTCTTGCTGGTAACATTCTCGTTCGTCAGAGAGGTACGAAAATTCATCCTGGTACGAACGTAGGCATCGGTAAAGATGACACCTTGTTCGCACTCGTTGACGGTATCGTTCGCTATGAAAGAATGGGCAAAGACAAGAAAAAAGCAAGCGTTTATCCCATCGCTGAATAATTAAATGAGATAATGTTAAAACCCACCGATTACGGTGGGTTTTTCGTTTACTTTTTTGTTCTTTAAGAGTATAATAATAGTAGGAAAAAGTACAATATAAATTAGAAAAAACAGCTCAAAAAAACAAAATCTGATAAGATGAGGCTACCATGTACGAGATGAAGGATAAAAACGAGAAAAACAACCCTACCATGTACGCGTTGAAAAATAAAAAGCAATATGCGTTAGGAGGGGTATTCTTCATTATTTTGTCAGCTTTTTTCTATTCATTGATGAGTTTATTTGTAAGGCTTGCAGGTAATTTACCCACCTTTCAAAAGGCATTTTTTAGGAATTTTATCGCGACTTTCGTAGGGTTTGCTTTGTTGATAAAAAGCGGCTCGTTAAAAATGCAAAAAGGTAGTTTGCCGGCTTTAATTGGTAGAACGATTGCGGGTTCGATTGGCGTTATCTGTAATTTTTATGCCATTGATAGAATGAATATTTCCGATGCGTCCATTTTAAATAAACTTGCGCCCTTTTTCTCCGTTGTCTTTTCCATTTTAATATTAAAGGAAAAAGCGTCTTGGAAAGATTGGGTTTTGGTGGCGTTGGCATTTTGTGGCGCATTGTTTGTGGTGAAGCCCACTTTTTCTTCCGCGGAAAGCCTCCCTGCTTTTATTGGCGTCTTGGGCGGTTTAGGCGCAGGGCTTGCTTATACTTTTGTACGATATTTAGGAAAAAAGGGGGAGCGAAACGCCTTTATTGTGTTTTTCTTTTCGGGGTGTTCCTGTTTGATTATGTTGCCGATGGCGATTGTGCAATATCAGCCGATGAACTTTATGC
>SVHQ01000168.1 GCA_015055785.1 Clostridiales bacterium
AATTGGGGCTTGTACCTTACGGTCACGTAAAGGAAATGACGGCTTCTTCGCCTACGTTGACGTTCAACAACATTTCCCGTCACGTATCGACGGTGGTGGACGTGCGCGTAGTTTCCAATCTATCGCCTTGGCTCTCTGCTTGTAAGGTTGGTGAAACGTATAAAGTGCCCGTTTCCCACGGTGAAGGTAAAATCGTTGCGCCGATGGCAGAGCTTGAAAAAATGAAAGCAAATGGACAAATTGCAACGCAGTATGCAGATTTGAGCGGCGCACCCACAATGGTTTCACCTTTTAATCCCAACGGTTCGATGTGGGCTATTGAAGGTATCACTTCCCCTGATGGCAGAGTTTTGGGTAAGATGGGTCACAGCGAACGTATCGGCGAAAATCTTTATAAGAACGTTGAAGGCAACTTTGATATGAAGATTTTTGAAAGCGGCGTTAAATATTTTAAATAATTCAAGTTAAATAATTCAAGCCGCTTGCGCAAGCCGCTCGCATGAGTTTTGTGCAAAGAATTAAAAATTGCCGAGATGGCAAAGAGGCGGGAAATCATGATTGATATGCATACGCATATATTGCCGCATATAGACGATGGGGCAAAAGACAGCGCAACTGCGCTCGCGATGTTGGACATGGAGCTTTCGCAAGGGGTGGATACCATAGTATTCTCTCCACATTATTATGGCAAAAGTCGTAGTCCGGAAAAGTTTTTGGAAACGCGTCAGATGATGTATGAGCATATCCGTTCTCGAATTCCGTCCAATATACAAACGCGTTTGGCGGCGGAAGTGCATTTCACGGGCATCAATCCCATTGAAAACGATGATATGTGTTCGCTCGCGATAGAGGGTACGGAATACGTTTTGGTGGAATTTCCGTTCACCACGGCTTGGACAGCGTCTTTGTTGGATAGATTGTCGCAGTTTGTTTACGACACAGCTTATACGCCCATTATCGCCCATGTAGAACGTTATCAAGAGGTGCAAAAAAAGCCCGCGCTTTTGACGGAGCTTATACACATGGGTTGTTTGTTGCAGGTGAATACGACGTCGTTTTTGGAAAAGCGTGAAAAGAAATTTGCATTCGCTTTGTTGAAAAACGGACTCGTGCATTGTCTTGGGACGGATGCTCATGACGCGGAATACCGTGCTCCCGATTATGAAGAGGCGAGAAATGCTATACAAGCGGCGGGCTATGCGGCAGATTTTGAGCGTTTGCAGGAAAATATGCGTTGCATATTGGATAATCAGCCAGTAGCACAATTTGCATATAAGCCGATTAAAAAAATATTTGGGTTGTATTTATAAAAAAAGGTTATGGCGTGTTTGAAATTGTTAAAAACGCGTTACAATAATAATAGAGAAAATAACAAAAGGAGATAAATATTATGGCAAAAATCACGAAAGATACTTTGATTGCAGAATGCTTGGAAATGAATCCCAACGCACCTGAAATCTTGATGGCAGCAGGTATGCATTGTTTTGGCTGTGCAATGGCACACGGTGAAACGATTGAACAGGCGGTTGCTGTACACGGCGAAGATCTTGAATCATTGCTTGCGAAATTGAATGAAGGTTTAGAAGACTAAAAGAAAAGGCGGGGCAAAAAACCTCGCCTCTTTTACTAAATGAAGGGGGCATGTATGCGATGAATTTGGACTTTTGTCAACGTGTGGAGAAATTAAGAAACATTTTACAAGAGGGAAACGTGGTGTTTTTCGGCGGAGCAGGCGTCAGCACGGAAAGCGGTATTCCCGATTTTCGCTCTACAGACGGATTGTATCATCAAGAATATGCCTTTCCTCCCGAAACGTTGGTTTCACATTCCTTTTTTAGGCGCAACACACAAGAATTTTATCGCTTTTATAAAAACAAAATGCTTTTTCCAAATGCCGAGCCGAACGATTGCCACAAAGTGTTGGCGAAATTGGAAAGCGAGGGCAAATTGAAAGGGGTGATTACGCAAAACATTGACGGTCTGCATCAAAAGGCGGGCAGTAGAAACGTCTATGAATTGCATGGCAGTGTTTGGCGCAATTATTGCGAAAAATGTAGAAAACCGCATACCATGTACGAGATTATGCGACAAGAGGGCGTGCCATATTGTGCGTGTGGCGGTGTGATAAAGCCAGACGTTGTCTTGTATGAAGAAGCATTAAACGATGAAGTGGTCATGGGTGCGATTCGCACAATTGCGCAAGCGAACACGTTGGTTGTTGGGGGGACGTCCTTGGTGGTGTATCCAGCGGCAGGATTATTGGAATATTTCAAAGGCAAACATTTGATAGTGATAAATCGCACGCCTACCCCTGCGGATAAGAAAGCGGAATTGTTATTCACCGAAGATATCGGTAAGGTATTTGCGGCGATAGAAAAAACGATATAAAAATAGCATAAGAGGGTTATAAAGTTTGAGGAGCGTTGGAAAATGAAAAAGACAGCGGTTAAGCAAACGGTTTTGGATATAGGAACAGCAATAGTGGCAGGTTTGGTGGTGGCGCTTGCTTATTATTTCTTTCAAAATAGCAATGGATTTGCGCCCGGTGGAGTAGGCGGTTTGGCAACGATTACATACCATTTGTTAGGGTATAAAGTTTCGTGGGCGATTTTAATGGTTGCTTTTAATATCCCCATTTTTATTCTTGTCAGTGTTTTTGTTAATAAGAAATTGGGTTTATACTTAATTTTATATATGCTCGTCCAATCTTTTTCCACCGAGCTTTTTCAACTTTTAGGTTGGAAACCCTACTGTGCGGCAAATAATGCGGCAGATTTTGAGATTGTGTTCGCGTGTATCGCAACGGGCGTCATTTCAGGGACGGGATTTTCTTTTATGCTCAGAAGATTCGGGGCGAGCGGCGGCACGTATGCAATTTCGGCGTTGATTAAAAAGGTAAAACCTGAAACAAATATCGCTTACGTATCCTTTTTGATGGATTCCAGCGTTGTGGCGATTGCTTTTTTCGTGTACGGCATGAAGATTACGCCCGTTATTTGTACGCTGCTAAATTTGTTTATTGCAAACGTTGTGGTCGATTATTTTTTGGCTGGTTTGAAGCGTGGATATAAGTTTGAAATTGTTACGGATAAGCCCGAAGAAATGGCGGCGGAGCTTATGGAAAAATTGGGGCACGGCGTTACGGAAATTCGAGTGCAAGGTATGTATTCGCATACGGAAAAACACATGGTTGTATGCATTATCCGCAAAAAACAAATTGGTGAAATGATGAAAATTATCCAAAGTTATCAAGGCACGTTTGCAAGCTTTGCGCAGGTAAATGAAGTATTCGGTAGGTTTAAAAACTAAGCTTTCATATCGAGAAATAGTAAGACGAAAACAATAGCATTTTAAAATATGTAAAAAATAACCAATCCATTGGCTTTGCTGATGGATATTTTTTATGCAGAGGATAAAAAAATTGCTTTCGATTGTTGACAAAAAAAATAGATATATGCTATAATTAAAATGATATAATTTTTCATAAAAAGGATAGAAAATATGACAGATGAAGAGTTGACGCGGTCAATTTTTGAAGACGATGGTTATGTAAAATTATCAGGCATTGAAATAGTGGAAATCACAAAGGAGCAGGCAACCGTTCGTGCAGACATCAAAAAAGAACATTTGAACGCAAACGGTTTTGTGCAAGGCGGTATGCTTTATACGGTGGCGGATTTTGCATTTGCAGTGCTTGCCAATTATTTGCATCCTGTTACGGTTACCCAGTGCGGCCATATTAATTACGTCCGCGCCGCACAGACAAATTCTATTACGGCAATTGCCAAAGAAACGGTGCGTGCAGGCCACAATACAATCAGTGAAGTCACCATTTACGACGATAAAGGGTCGGTTTGCTGTGTTTGTAATTTTAACGGTTTTGTCAAGGATGCCGATAGAGAAGAATTGAAAAAAATATATTCTCAAAAGAAAGAAAATAAATAAAACAAAAGAGAGAACACGTATGAAAGAATTAATGTTGACCAATCAAGCGATAGCTCGCGGTGCGTACGAAGCAGGCGTGCGCGTGCTGTCTGCTTATCCCGGTACGCCCAGCACGGAAATTGCAGAAAACTTCGTCAAATTCGACGGCGTATATGCGGAAT